>NZ_CXON01000029.1:0-39388 GCF_001269405.1 Limnohabitans sp. 2KL-3 | reverse complement strand
CCACCAAAACAACGCATGCGATGTGTTTCAGGCTTCGCCTTCTCCCAGCCAGCTCGCCGCCACTCCCTGCCGAATCGAGTTCGCTTTACTGCGCACCGCCAGTTCGCCTCCGGTTGCTCTCCACCCCGCTTCGCAGCGACGCAGTTACCTTCGACTACGGGGCCTTGGCTTACCCCGACATGGACTCTCACCATGCTGTGTACGCGCCTTCACGGGCGCACTAGGAGCGACGCCCTCGTCGCGATCACCCTCGCAGACCACCAAGAATCGCCCCGAGGGCGGGGCTCCTACAGGGGGTTACATAGCTGATCGCTGTGCCCAAGACCTGCATTTCATTTCAAACTTCACAGGGCTGGCTCAGTTGCGCTGAACCTGCATGTCGCGCAGCCGGTCTTGTGCGTAACGCAAACGGGCATCCACAATGGACGCTTCGATGTGATCGCCCGGCAGCAAGCGGCCTTGTCTGGCCCGATCTTGGGCCGCCCGCAAGCGGTCCACCGCGCCAGTCCAGTCCAGGCGTGCAATTTGGGCTTCGCCTTCGGCACGCAAAGCCCCCAGGGCAGCGCCTTGCAGCGAGAGCAAACCGGCCAGGGTTTGCCAAGCCTGTGCGTCGTTGGGCGAGCGCTGCACCGTGCTGCGAAGCTGGCGAGTGATCCCGTCAAGCCACGGGTGTTGGGGCAAACGCTGCAAGGCTTGTGCCACCGCGATCAGTTCAGGCCGGGGCAAGTTGGCCTGCGGGCCATTGGGCACCAGCGTGGTCAGCACAGCTTCAAAGCGGTTTTGTTTGAAGGCCACTTCCGCACGCAACAAACGCAGCCAACGGCTTGCCGCCATTTCGGGCGCGGCCTGCAGGCCTTGCCCGCCCTTGTCGGCTTGAACCTTGGCAAGCCGATCGGTCAAAGACGCGAGCGTGCGGTCAGCACCCTCCATATTGCGCATCTGCAAATAGGCCAGTGTGGCGGCGTACAAAGCACCGATTTGCTGGACCTCAGAGCGCTCTGCACCCGCCTGGCGTTCGTCCTGCGTCCAGGCCCTCAGGGCGTCCGGGCTGCTTTGCGCCAAAACACGCGCTCTGGCGGCCAGCATGGCTTGGGCCACATCGCTGGGCGCAGCTGCCGCGCTGGCATTGAGCTGCTGCCGCGCTTGCATGTCAGCCAAGCGCTCCGTCGTCAACGGGTGGCTGCGCAAATAAGGAAAGGCACCGCTGTCGTTCAAACCGGAGGCTTGTTGCAACTTGGCAAACATGCCAACAAAGCCTTTGGGGTCATAGCCTGCATCCACCAAAATGCCATAGCCCACCCGGTCGGCTTCGCGCTCCATGTCGCGTGAGTAGCTCAGCTGAGACTGCGCGGCTGCGGCCTGTCCCCCCACAATCAAGGCTTGAGCGCCTTGGGCACTTTTGCTGGCGGCCAGAGCCCCCAAAATCATGGAGCCAATGACCCAAGGGGTCATTTTGGCTTGGTCGTCCATGCTCCGCGCAATGTGGCGCTGGGTCACATGGCTCAACTCATGCGCCAAGACCGAGGCCAGTTCGTCATGCGAACTGACCACGGCAATCAAACCCAAGTGGACACCCAAATACCCGCCCGGCAGAGCAAAGGCGTTCACGGTTCTGTCGCGGCCCAGCAAAATGCGCCAGGCAAACCGTTCTTGCAATTCGGGTGACAAGTCGCCTCGGGCCGCTGCCGATTTGATCAAAGGCGCCCACAATTGCTGGATGTACTCGTCCAGGACGGCATCTTCCAGAAAATCGGGGTCCCGGTACAACTCACGGGCGATCCGGTCACCCAACTGCCTCTCGGCGCTCAAGGAGATGCTTTCCCCGTCACCCAGGGCAGGCAGGCACAGTGTTTGTGCCCGGACAGGCGCAAAAGTCACGGCACAAGCCAGTGAAGCCAGCAACAAATGGAGACGCAATTTGTTTTTCAAGGTCGGTCGTGTCTTGTTCAATCCCCGTATGATGCGCCATTGTTGTGAACCACTTGTAAACGGGTGTTACCCCTATGGCCATGAGCGAGAATTCCGGTGTTCTGACCCATTTTGATGCCCAAGGGCAAGCCCACATGGTCGATGTGGGCAGCAAAGCCCTGACCCGACGGGTGGCGGTGGCCACTGGCCGCATCGACATGCTGCCCAGCACCTTGGCCTTGGTCACGTCCGGCACCGCCAAAAAGGGCGATGTCCTGGGCATTGCCCGCATTGCCGGCATCCAAGGGGCCAAGAAAACCAGCGACTTGATTCCGCTGTGCCACCCGATTGGGTTGACCCGCGTGGCTGTTGAGTTCGAGATCCCCCCCGACGCGGCTTGTGTGGTCTGCACCGCGACAGCCGAAGTCACCGGGCAAACCGGCGTGGAGATGGAAGCCTTGACGGCTGTTCAGGTCGCCTTGCTCACCATTTACGACATGTGCAAGGCCGTGGACCGGGGCATGACCATCAACGGCGTCAAGCTGCTTGAAAAACACGGTGGCAAGTCCGGCAGTTTTGTAGCCCCGCAGTGAGCCTGCCGCCCGCTCTTGAACATCCAAACTGATGGTGTTGCAACTGCCCACAGCGCTGCTTCTGGCAGGAGGGGCATGCATGGCGCTGTCGGGTGTGGTGAAGTACTTGCTGAAATCCACAAGGTCCCGTGCCACCGCCTTGTGGTGCAGCGGCACCACGGCATTGGGCGCGGGGCTGTGCATGGCGGGCTTGTGGTGGAACAGCGTTCACGGCTGGCTGAATTTGGGGATCGCTGGCATGTGCCTGTGGGGGGTGTGGACCCAAGCGCTGGCCTTGCGCCACGTCTTGAACCGCCCGCTCAAAATGGCACAAGCCTGGCTCGCTTGCGCGGTGTTGAGCAGCCTTGCCGCCGCACTCGCACAGGGTTTGCCCAACCAGGCATTGGGGCCATCGGGGCTGTTGATCGCCATGGCTGGCAGCTGCCTTTGGGCAGGGCTGTTGGCCCGTGACATTCGGCGACGCCAAGACAGTGCAGCAGCAACTTGCATGGCCTTGGCGTTCTTGACGGCGGCCTTGGCGCTGGTCCTTGTGTCGGTGTTGCTGGCCTCCGGGCACTCGCCTTGGCCAAACGGGCACGCCCCCCACACCTGGCTGTGGGTCGCTGCGGTGGTGCTTGTGACGATGTTGGCGCATCTGGGGTTTTTGGGCTTGAAGCTCGAAGACTTGAACCGCCAAATTCATGCACTGCGAACCGACCAAGCACATCAAACGCGGGTGATCCGTCTGAATGAGCAAATGGCACACATCGACCGCCACCATGGCTTGGGCGGCATGGCTGCATCACTGGCCCACGAACTGAGCCAACCCCTGACCAACCTGTACCTGATCACCGATCGGCTGGAGATGGAAGTTCAGGACAAAGGCCCCGACACCCTGACCCCCTACATTCAGGATCTGCAGCGCAACGCCCAAAAGGCGGGCGACTTGGTGGGCCGCATTCGGACTTTTGTCAGCTCAGAAAACGGCCCTCACCCCCGTGTCCAAATCCAGCAAGTGATGCTGGACGCACAACAACTGGCCAGCAGCTGGACATGGGCCGAGGGGGTGCAAATGCACGTCAGCTGGCCTGAAGACACGTTGTTCGTGCACGCTGATGCCGCCCAGTTGGTGCAAATTCTGGCCCATGTGCTGCGCAATGCCCTGCAAGCGACCTTGCCGCAAAGCACGCGCCGTGTCGATTTTCGAGCCTGGCGATCGGGCGCAACGGTGCACTTGGCCATCACCGACAACGGCCCCGGCATGACGGCCGAGGTTTATCGGCAAGTGAGCTCGGCATTTTTCAGCGCCCCATCGCAAGGCGTCGGCCTGGGCCTGTCGCTGGCGCAATCCTTGGCCAAACGCAACGGCGGGCGCTTGGTCTTGGCTGAGCATGCCGGCAGCGGTGCCTGCATCGAGCTGCAATTGCCTACAGCCGATTGACGCAGGACCGGGTCCTGTACACAGTGGCCCTTGCAGCCATTTGACCCAGAAATGGCCAGGTCAAATTTTTGCAAGATTCAGCGTTTGGCTTGTCGGCCCTGATCAGCGGGGAAACAAATTTCCATGGCCGAATCCACGACTCGCTCACAAATGCAGTCTTCCAGTTTTTGGGGCGTGCACGCCTGAGCTGACTGGGTGCGAATGCTGTAGTTGACTTGTCCCATGGCCGCACCCACACCACCCAAGCCCCCAAAACCTTGAAAGTAAAGTCGGCTGAATGTCGGCTTGGCGGCCTGGCTGTCCATCACCACCAAGTTCGACACAGTGGGCGCCGTGATGTTGGCTTTGAGCACCACCGGTGACCAGTCGTAATTGCTGGCACGACCTCCGTGATCGCCATTGCTCAGGCCGTAAACCACTTCAACCGCTTTGTCTGTGCCTGGCGCAGCATCGGCAAAACGGCCTGTCACTGCGCTGATGTTGAGCGACTCCGCCCCCATCAAACCGGTGATGCGCCCCGCCTTGACCTGCGCGACGGTGTTGCCATCGGCCAACTTGTCAGACACCGTGGTGCCCACAAAACCCAGCATCGCTTTTTGAATGCGCAAATCGGCTTGCTGCAAACGGACGGTGTAATTTTTGACATCGGCTCCGCTGACCGACAAATTGGAGGCATAGCTGCCCGCGTCACGCCCCTGTGCCGCACCCGTCACCACAACGTCATCACCGGCTATGAAGCCCTCTTGACGTGGGGCACTTTGGATTTGTGTGTTGCCGTTGTAAATAACGCTTTGAGCCTGCGCCGAGACCCAGGCATCTTTGGGCGTGATCGTCAATTTTCCATGGCCATAGGTGATGTCGTAGTTGCCCGCATCGGCACCGGAAACCATCAGGGCTGAGGTGTATTGACCCACTTGACGCGCACTGGGCAAACCGCCAAAGATCAAATCGTCACCCACGACAAAACCGCTGCCCTGAGTGCCCACCAGACTCTGCGTCTGACCGTTGTAAACCACACTCTGGTCCAGTGAGGACAAGCTCGCGGCTTTTTTGCCAATCTGCAGGGCCGCATTGTTGAAGGTGATGGTGTAGTTGCCCACATCGCGCCCTGTGGCTGTCAGCGCAGAGGCATAACTGCCCACCTGACGACCACTGGCCAAACCACCGGCTTGCACGTCATCGCCCGACACAAAACCGCTGAGCACCGCTGCACTTTGAGATTGGGTTTGGCCGTTGTAGGTCACCGACATGGCGGAGGCACTGATGCTGGCTTGCGCCCGGTCAATCACCCCCTCCACACTGTCGATGTACTCGATGCTGTAGTTGCCCGTGACATCGGCCAAGGTGCCGTCGATCAGGCGAACGCCCTTGACGGTCACGGTTTTGCCTGTGCCCGCATTTTTATCCGTGAAGCTCAAAACGCCCGCTTGATCGATTTTGTCGCCTGCCTCAGCTCCGGCCAACACGCCCACCAACACGCCCGTGCCATTGGCCAAAGGGGTGCCATCGTAGGTTTTGCGAACGGCGGTGGCCTTGATTTTCAAGGGTGCCGGGGTGATGTTGGCCGTCGTCAGGGACTGCGAAGTGATGTTGTAGTTGCCAACATCCTGGCCATCCAAAGTCGTGCTGATGACAACCGGTTTGGACTGGCCCACATGGCGCGTATCAAAACTGCCCGTGGCGGAAAGGGTCACCACATCATCCTGAACCAAACCGTCAAAGATGGCTGCGCCGGTGACCACTTTGGCTTGGGTGTTGCCGTCATAGACCTTGTTGGCCGCCGTCAGGCCGCTGATGTGGAGGTCTTTCTTGGAGATGTTGGCAATGGTGGTGGATTGATCGGTGATGGTGTAGTTGCCCAGATCGGCACCCGTTAAGGTGTTGCTGAGCGTGACTGTTTTGCTTTCGCCAACATTCTTGTCGCTGAATGTGCCGATGGAGGCGATAGACAAATCGTCACCAACAACCATGTCCTTGAAAGCAGCACCAGCGACAGAAACAGCCGCAACGTTGTTGCCGTCGTAAGTCTTGTTGGCCGCAGTGATGCCGCTCAGTGTGATGGCTTTCTTGCTGATGTCGGCCGTGGTGTTGGCTTGATCGGCGATGCTGTAGTTGCCCAGATCGGCACCGCCCAAGGTATTCACCAGGGTCACCGTTTTGCCCGTGGCCACATTCTTGTCGTCGAACTTGCCAGTGGAGGCCACTGTCAGTTCATCACCTTCGACCATGTCCTTGAAAACGGCCCCATCCACCGAAACAGAAGCGACCTTGTTGCCGTCATACGTCTTATTGGCCGCAGTGATGCCACTCAGTGTGATGGCTTTCTTGCTGATGTCAGCCGTGGTCGTAGCCTGGTCTGTGATCGCGTAGTTGCCCAGATCGGCACCACTGAAGGTGTTGGCCAAAGTGACCGTTTTGCCTGTGGCCGCATTCTTGTCGCTGAACATGCCTGTGGAGGCAACGTACAAATCGTCACCACTGACCTTACCCCCGAAGTTGGCGCTGGTGACAGAAACAGTAGCAACGTTGTTGCCGTCGTACGTCTTGTTAGAGGCAGTGATGCCACTCAATGTGATGGACTTCTTGCTGATGTCGGCCGTTGTAGTGACTTGATCGGTGATGGTGTAGTTGCCCAGGTCGGCACCGCCCAAGGTATTCACCAAGGTCACCGTTTTGCCAGTAGCCGCATTCTTGTCGCTGAATGTGCCAGTCGAGGTCACAGACAACTCATCGCTGCTGATCTGGCCATTGAAGTGAGCTCCAGACACCGAAACAGTCGCAGCATTGCTGGCGTCGTACACCTTGCTGGCAGCAGTGATGCCACTCAAGCTGATGGATTTTTTATCAACCACGTAGTTGTTGTCAGCGGTCGTGATGCCGCCAAAGCTGTAGTTGCCCGCATCGTCACCGTTGATGGCGGTGGCTGTTTGTTGATAGCTGCCTGCTTTGAGGTGGCCGCTGGTGCTGTTGGAGCCACCCACGATGGAAGCCGAAGCCGTGACTTTGTCAGTACCCTGGACGTTGGTAAAGCTCACGGCGCCTGCGTTGGCCGCCGTAGCGTAGGTGGTTGTCACACCTGCAATGGCTGCGCCGGTCAAGGCCAGCTTGTTGACCACGTAGTTGTTGTCCGTGGTGGTGAGGCCTCCAAAGCTGTAATTGGCAGCATCTTCACCGCTGACCGAAGTGGCTGTTTGCTGGTAGCTACCAGCTTTGAGGTTTCCACTGGTGCTGTTGGAGCCACCCACAATGGAAGCCGAAGCCGTCACTTGGTCGGCACCTTTGACGTTGCCAAAACTCACTGCGCCCGCATTGGCCGCCGTCGCGTAAGTGGTGGTCACACCTGCAATAGCCGCGCCGGTCAAGGCCAGCTTGTTGACCACGTAGTTGTTGTCAGCGGTCGTGATGCCACCAAAGCTGTAGTTGGCCGCATCGTCACCGTTGATGGCGGTGGCTGTTTGTTGATAGCTGCCTGCTTTGAGGTGGCCACTGGTGCTGTTGGAGCCTCCCACAATGGAAGCCGAAGCCGTCACTTGGTCGGCACCTTTGACGTTGCCAAAACTCACTGCGCCCGCATCGGCCGCCGTCGCGTAAGTGGTGGTCACACCTGCAATGGCCGCGCCTGACAAGGCCAGCTTGTTGACCACGTAGTTGTTGTCAGTGGTCGTGACGCCAGCAAAGCTGTAGTTGGCCGCATCGTCACCGTTGATGGCGGTGGCTGTTTGTTGATAGCTGCCTGCTTTGAGGTGGCCACTGGTGCTGTTGGAGCCGCCCACAATGGAAGCCGAAGCCGTCACTTGGTCGGCACCTTTGACGTTGCCAAAACTCACTGCGCCCGCATCGGCCGCCGTCGCGTAAGTGGTGGTCACACCTGCAATGGCCGCGTCGGTCAAGGCCAGTTTGTTGACCACGTAGTTGTTGTCAGTGGTCGTGATGCCAGCAAAGCTGTAGTTGGTCGCGTCATCGCCGCTGATCGAAGTGGCTGTTTGCTGGTAGCTACCCGCTTTGAGGTTTCCACTGGTGCTGTTGGAGCCACCCACAATGGAAGCCGAAGCCGTCACTTGGTCGGCACCTTTGACGTTGCCAAAACTCACTGCGCCCGCATCGGCCGCCGTCGCGTAAGTGGTGGTCACACCTGCAATGGCCGCGTCGGTCAAGGCCAGCTTGTTGACCACGTAGTTGTTCTCAGCGGTCGTGATGCCACCAAAGCTGTAGTTGGCCGCATCGTCACCGCTGATCGCAGTGGCGGTCTGCTTGTAGCTGCCTGCTTTGAGGTTGCCACTGGTGCTGGTGGCGGTATCAACAATCGAAGCTGAAGCAGTGACTTTGTCAGTACCCTGCACGTTGCCAAAGCTCACAGCGCCTGCGTTGGCCGCAGTAGCGTAGGTGGTTGTCACACCTGCAATGGCTGCGCCGGACAAGACCAGCTTGTTGACAACGTAGTTGTTGTCAGTGGTGGTGACGCCAGCAAAGCTGTAATTGGCCGAATCGTCACCGGTGATCGCAGTGGCTGTTTGCTTGTAACTGCCTGCTTTGAGGTTGCCACTGGTGCTGGTAACGGCGTCGACGATCGAAGCCGAAGCATTGACATTGTCAGTACCTTGGACGTTGGTAAAGCTTACGGCGCCTGTATTGGCCGCCGTAGCGTAGGTGGTTGTCACACCTGCTATGGCCGCGCCGGTCAAGGCCAGTTTGTTGACCACGTAGTTGTTGTCAGCGGTCGTGATGCCACCAAAGCTGTAGTTGCCCGCATCGTCACCGTTGATGGCGGTGGCTGTTTGTTGATAGCTGCCTGCTTTGAGGTGGCCACTGGTGCTGTTGGAGCCGCCCACGATGGAAGCAGATGCCGTCACTTTGTCGGCACCCTGGACGTTGGTAAAGCTCACGGCGCCTGTGTTGGCCGCCGTAGCGTAAGTGGTGGTCACGCCTGCGATGGCCGCGCCGGTCAAGGCCAGTTTGTTGACCACGTAGTTGTTATCAGTGGTCGTGACGCCAGCAAAGCTGTAGTTGGCAGCATCGTCACCGTTGATGGCGGTGGCTGTTTGCTGGTAGCTACCAGCTTTGAGGTTTCCACTGGTGCTGTTGGAGCCACCCACAATGGAAGCCGAAGCCGTCACTTTGTCAGTACTCTGGATGTTGGTAAAGCTCACGGCGCCTGCGTTGGCCGCCGTAGCGTAAGTGGTGGTCACGCCTGCAATGGCTGCGCCGGTCAAGGCCAGCTTGTTGACGACATAGTTGTTGTCAGTGGTGGTGAAGCCTGCAAAGCTGTAGTTGGCTGAATCGTCACCACCGATGGTGGTGGCGGTTTGCTGGTAGCTGCCTGCTTGGAGATGGCCGCTTGAACTGTTTTCACCGCCAACGATCGAAGCCGAAGCAGTGACTTTGTCACCACCTTGGACGTTGGCAAAACTCACGGCGCCTGTATTGGCTGCGGTGGCGTAAGTGGTGCTCACGCCTGCAATGGCTGCGCCGGTCAAGGCCAGCTTGTTGACCACGTAGTTGTTTTCAGTGGTCGTGAAACTTTCAAAACTGTAGTTGCCCGCATCGTCACCGCTGATGGCGGTGACGGTTTGCTTGTAGCTGCTTGCTTTGAGGTGGCCGCTGGTGCTGTTGGTGCCGCCCACGATGGAAGCTGATGCGGTGACTTTGTCGGCACCTTGCTTGTTGCCAAAGCTCACAACACCTGCATCAGCTGCCGTGGCGTAAGTCGTCGACACGTCTGCGATGGAAGCGACGGTCAAGGCCAGCTTGTTGACTTTGTAATCGCCTTTGATGTCGGCAAAGGTGTAGTTGTCCATGTCGGCACCCGTGAGGCCCGTGAGGGTCTGAACGCCGGTGTGCACGCCCGCCTTGAGGTGGCTGCTGGTGCTTGTCTTGTTTGTGGTGTCGACGATCACGCCACTGGCGTCCACCACGTCGGTGCCAACCTTGTTGCTCAGCGTCACCGTGCCGGCCACCAAGGCGTCGCCGTAAGTGGTCAAGCCTTGTGCAATCGAACCCGTCAAGGCCAGTTTGTTGACGGTGTAATCGCCTTTGACATCGGCGAAGGTGTAGTTGTCCATGTCGGCACCCGTGAGGCCCGTGAGGGTCTGGATGCCCGTGTGTTCACCGGCCTTGAGCTTGCCGCTGGTGCTGGTCTTGCCTGTGGTGGCTATGCTCACGCCACTGGCATCCACCACGTCGGTGCCGACCTTGTTGCTCAGCGTCACCGCACCCGCTTGCAAGGCCGATCCGTAAACAGTCTCACCCTTGGCGATGGTGCCAGACAAGGCCAGCTTATTGACGGTGTAATCGCCTTTGACGTCGGCGAAGGTGTAGTTGTCCATGTCGACACCCGTGAGGCCTGTGAGGGTCTGGATGCCCGTGTGTTCACCGGCCTTGAGCTTGCCACTGGTGCTGGTCTTGCCTGTGGTGTCGATGGTCACGCCACTGGCGTCCACCATGTCGGTGCCGACCTTGTTGATCAGCGTCACCGTGCCGGCCACCAAGGCGTCGCCGTAAGTGGTCAAGCCTTGTGCAATCGAACCCGTCAAGGCCAGCTTGTTGACTTTGTAATCGCCTTTGATATCGGCAAAGGTGTAGTTGTCCATGTCAGCGCCCGTGAGGCCCGTGAGGGTCTGAACGCCGGTGTGCATGCCTGCTTTGAGCTTGCCGCTGGTGCTGGTCTTGTCTGTGGTGTCGACGATCACGCCACTGGCATCCACCACGTCGGTGCCGACCTTGTTGATCAGCGTCACCGCACCCGCTTGCAAGGCCGATCCGTAAATGCTCTCGCCCTGAGCAATGCTGCCGGTCAAGGCCAGCTTGTTGACTTTGTAGTCGCCTTTGACATCGGCGAATGTGTAGTTGTCTTTGTCAGTGCCCGTCAAACCGCTGAGGGTCTGGATGCCCGTGTGTTCACCGGCCTTGAGCTTGCCACTGGTGCTGGTCTTGCCTGTGGTGTCAATGCTCACGCCATTGGCGTCCACCATGTCGGTGCCGACTTTGTTGGTCAAATTGACTGCACCGGTCAGCAAGCTGGCACCGTAAACGGTCTCACCCTTGGCGATGGTGCCAGTCAAGGCGAGCTGGTTGACTTTGTAATCGCCTTTGATATCGGCAAAGGTGTAGTTGTCCTTGTCAGCACCCGTCAGGCCCGTGAGTGTTTGAATGCCCGTGTGCACACCGGCTTTGAGGTGGCCGCTGGTGCTGGTCTTGCCGGTGGTGTCGATGTTCACACCGCTGGCCAAAACATCGTCACCGCTCACGGTGTTGGTCAGGCTCACAGCACCGGCCAACAGCGTGTTGCTGTAAGTGCTCAAGCCTTGTGCAATCGCGCCGGTCAGGGCCAACTTGTTGACCACGTAGTTGGCCGTGGGGGTCGTGGAACCTGCAAAGCTGTAGTTGCCCGCATCGGCGCCGGTCAAGCCAGCGCTGACCGTTTGCACATAGCTGCCTGCACGGATTTGACCGCTGGTGCTGGTGTCGGCGCTCACCAGGGTTGCGGTGCTGGCAGCCAGAACTTCGTCTGTGCCCACTTTTCCGCTCAGGCTGACAGCACCGGTGGCTGTGGCCGTGCCGTACGTGGTGGTGACATCGGCAATGGCACCGGTCAAGGCTTTGGCAGTCAAAACAACCGAGTTGTTGACGCTTGCTGTCAGTGCGGGCAATTTGTAGTTGCTGGCCAGACCACCGTTGCTGCCGTTGCTCAAGCTCACGGCATCTACAAAGTTGCTGCTGTTGTCGCCCACGTTTTTGCTGTGGATCGTGGCCAAGGTGTAGCCCAGCGTTTCACTGCCTACGCCCGTGGTGATGCTCAGCTGTGTACCGGTCAGTGTTTTGCTGCCGTCATAGGTTTTGGCGGCAGCCAGGCTGACTTCTTTTTGGTCAATGAACAGCGTGCCGTTGAGTTTGGTGATGGCGTAGTTGCCGTTGGTGTAAGCACTGTCGTTGACTGTGCTGGTGTGTGTGCCAGCGTGGGTGGCTTGTGCGCCTGCCGTGATGCTGGCCAGGTCCACCGCCAAGCTGTCCGTTCCCTGCAGACTGCCACTGGTGATGGCAAAGCCGCTCACACTTTGTTCACTGCCGTTGTAGACCTTGCTGGTGTCGCTGTTGGCCGTCAGGGTCAGCGCGGCCTGGGTGATGGTGCTGGTGATGTTGCTGACCGTGGTGGGCAGCTTGTAATTGCCCAGATCTGCTGTGCCTGCGGTGAACTGACCCGCTGCCAAATGGGCGGTCACGGTGTTGGCGCTGGCGACATTCTTGCTGTTGTAGCTGCCCACAGTTTGGGTGACGGTGGCTGTTTCGGTCACGCCGCCCACCGTCACGCCTGTGGCCGTGATGGCACCGGCGGCCAAGGTGGCGTTGGCGTTGCCGTCGTACACCTTGGTCTGGTTGGCCAGGGTCACGGCAAGATTGGCTTTGGTGATGGTGCTGCTGGTGTTGCTGACCGAAGCGGGCAAGTTGTAGTTGCTCACATCGGCCGTGCCCGAGCTGAAATCGGCACCGGACAAGGTGGCGGTGACCGTGTGGGCCGAGGCCACGTTTTTGTCGTTGTAAGTGCCCGTTGTTGACTTGATCGTGGCGCTTTCGGTGACACCGCCGACCGTCACGCCTGTGGCCGTGAAGGCACTGGAGGCCAAGGTCACGGTGGTGGTGCCGTCGTACACCTTGGTCTGATCGGCCAAGCTCACCACCAGATCGGCCTTGTGAATGGTGCTGCTGGTGTTGTCGATGTAGCTGATGTCGTAGTTGCTGGTGACATCGGCGTTGGCACTGTCTTTGATGGTCACGCCCGATGCCCGAACGTATTTGTTGGCCTGGCCTGCGTTCTTGCTCAAGAAAGCTTGCGAGCCTGCCGCGTTGACGCTTTCTCCAGCGGCTTGTCCTGCCAATGTGCCCACGGTGCCCGAGCCCGTGGCCGTGGTGGTGCCGTCATAGGTTTTTTCGAGCTGCGTGGCCGTGACGGTCAAGTTGGCTTTTTGGATGGTGCCCGAGGCCGTGTTTTGGCTGACCACATAATTGTTGCCGTTGTTGCCATCCTCGATGGTGAAGCTGCCCACTTTCAAAACAGAGTTGTTTGCACCCAAAGCGTGCTTGCTGGCAAACACCTGGTTGGCAGAAATGGTGTCACCGGTTTGCGCCCCGGTGATGAGCACCGCAGCCGAGGAGCTGGTGGTGCCATCGTAGGTTTTGCTGTCGGTGGCTGCTGCCAGGATCAAGGTCCGGGCCGAAATATTGGCCGTGGTGGTGAGTGCGCCTGTGGTGGTCAGGTTGTAGTTGGCCCAACTGCCTGTGCCATCGGTCTTGGACAATGTCGCCACATCGGACACGGTGACCGTCTTGCCACTGGCGACGTGCTTGTCTGCAAACGTGCCCGAGCCACTGACGCTCAAAGTCTCGGAACCCACGCCTGTGTTGATGGCCCCCGAGGTGATGCTGGCTTGGTCGCTGCCGTCGTAGGTTTTGTGGGCTGCGCTGATGCTGTCCAGGGTGACGTTCTTCTTGTCGATGGTGCCTGCGGCGGTGGTCGTGCTGATGTTGTAGTTGCCGCTCATGTCGGCACCACCCGTGTCTTTGACCGTGTAACCCGACTTCACCTGCAGTGTGCTGCCGCTGGTGCCCAAAGCGTTTTTGCTCGCAAATTCCTGCGAAGCCGTCACCACGTCGGTGCTGCCACTGGCGTTGTTCACTTCAAGCACTTTGCCCGACACGACCGTGCCATCATAGGTCTTGGTGTCGGTGACTGCTTGGATCGCCAAGTCGGCTTTGTGGATGGTGCTGGTCGTGTTGTTGACGTATTCGACGATGTAGTTGCCACCGCCGTTGCCATCGTTGAGGGTGACGCCAGACACTTGCACCACTTTGTTGCCGGTGCCTGCATTTTTGTCGGTGAAAGCAAACGTGCCACCACTGACCGTGTCCGAGCCAAACAGCTGCGTGCTTTGTGTGGCCACCGCTGAGCCCAAGGCGTTGGTGGTGCCGTCGTAGGTTTTGCTCACGTTGCTGGTGGTCAGCTTCAACGTGGCCGGGGTGATGATGCCGTCTGTGCCCGAAAGGCTGGAGGTGTTGCCGCTCAGGTAGTAATTGGCAGCATCGGCACCACTCAAGGCCATGTTGGCAATGGTGTAACCCAGGCCCGTACCCGCGTTTTTGTTGGTGAACGACCCTGTGCCACTGATGGTCAGGCCATCACCTGTCACTTGCCCCGTCAAGCCCAACACCACGTTGTTCATGGCCGTGGTGCCGTCGTAGATTTTGCTCACGCCAGTGGCATTGGGCGTGACGGCCTTGGCCAGCACATTCAACTGACCCGCAAACACGGGGGCCCCCACAAAGTTGCCCCCCACCACCGTGGGGCTGATGTCTTTGATGCTGTAGTTGCCAACCACCGTGTGGCCAGAGCTGCTCAGCCCAGCCAGGTTGGTGCCCGCATAAGCCTTGAGCGTGGCGTTGACCGATGTGCCCAGGCCATCGCTGAACGTGAAGCTGTTGCCTGTTCCAGTGCGACTCAGGGTGATGATGGCGTCGTTGTTGCCGTCCAGGTACTGGGCTGTGGGGTCATACGTCCAGCTGCTGCCGTAGGTGGCATCGATGTTTGCGTTGCGAATCAGCAATTGATTGGCAGGTACGATGGTGTAAGTGCCCGTGGCAAAAGCAATGTTGTAGTTGCCCGATGTCAAACCCGATGGCGACAAAACACCTGTGTAAACACCGGCAGTGCCCGTCGAGTCGTTGCTGCGTGTGATGGCCAAGGTGCCCCCCAGCACGCTACTGGTTTCGCCATTGACCAATCCGGTGTAGTGCACACCCGCAAAACCGGCGGCATCGGTGCGGCCCACAAAACGTGCATCGTCGTTCGCCGTGACCGTCAGGTTGGCCTTGTTGATCAGGCTGCTGGTGTTGTCGGTGTAGGTGATGTTGTAGTTGCCGGTCATGTCGGCATTGGCCGCATCTTTGATCGTCACACCAGAGGCACGCACGGTTTTGTTGGACCCTGCATTGGCATCCAAAAAGGCCTGCTTGCCCGCGTTGTTGACCACGTCGCCGCCTGCCACACCCGCCAGGGCCGCAACGGTGCCTGTGCCCGTGGCGTTGACGGTGCCGTCATAGGTTTTGGTGACGGGGTTGGCGGTGATCGTGAGGTTGGCCTTGTTGATGGTCAAGCTGCCGGCGTTGTACGTCAGCCCATAGCCCAACGCATTTTTGCCACCCGTGTCGGTGACAGAAATTGAATAAGGCGTGGCCGATGCATTTTTGCTGCCTTGCGAAGTCCCGCCGAACGAAGCATTGGCGGTCAGCGCTGAGAAGGTGTCGCCATTGCGCAATGCGCCAGACGTCAAGGTGGTGTTGAGCGTGCCTTCCGAGAAAACGAGGCCGTCATAGGTTTTGGTGACACTGTTGACTTGCACCGAGACCAAGGGTTTTTCGCGGTAAATGGCATAAGCGCCAGAGCCCAGGGCGGCGGTGTAGTTGGTGGTGGTCTCATCGCTGTTGTAGCGGTTGTTGCCGGCCAAGACGCCCATGCCGGTGCTGCCTGCAATGGAGCCTGTCATGTAGGTGGCGCGTCCACCGCTGCCCACGGTGACCGCACCGCTGCCCGAAATCTGAATGTCGCCGCCTGTGGCTGTGCCCGCTGCCGTGGATTTGCCGGATTCGAGAAACACGGCTGACGCCGTGGCGTTTGTCGTGCTGATGGCTTCCATCACCAACAGGTTGCCATCGGTGACCAAGTTCGCCTTACCGCCCGTCAGGTTGATGCTGCTGTTGACCGTCAGATCACTGGTTGCACCCGTGATGTTGGCCGACACGTTGCCTGCGCCAGAAATGGTGTTGGCGATGGTGGTGCTGGCGGAGCGCACATAGCTCAAAGTGGCGTTGTTGCTGAGCGTGACATCGCCTGCGCCCAAGGTGCCTGTGCTGCCACCGTTGCCCACCTGCAAGGTGCCACCACTGACGGTGGTGGTGCCTGCATACGTGTTGTCTGCCGCCAAGGTGCTTGTGCCCGAACCCATTTGGGTCAAGGTGCCTGTGCCGCTGATGGCGCCGCTCACCAGCAAGGCGTTGGAACGGTTGAAGACAAGATGGGTGTTGTTCACCACTGCGCCGGTGCCCAAGGTGCCAGAGGTGCCACCGTTGCCCACTTGCAAAATGCCTGTGCTGAGGGTGGTGGTGCCCGAATAAGTGTTCGTGCCTGTCAGGATGGTGGTGCCTGTACCGGATTGCGTCAGCGTGCCCGTGCCGCTGATATCGTTCATCACGGTCAGCGCATTGCTGCGGTTAAAGACCAAAGCGGCGTTGTCGATGACCGCACCTGTGCCCAAATTGCCGGTGGTGCCACCATTGCCGACCTGCAAGACACCCGCACTGATGGTGGTGGTGCCGGTGTAGGTGTTGTTGCCCGTCAGGATCTGTGTGCCTGTGCCTAGTTTGGTCAGTCTCGCTGCGGCACCGTTGCTATTTTGGATAAGCCCTGAAAATGTGCCCGAGCCGTTGTTGACACCCACATTGATGCCATACCCATAACCTGGAAATCCTGAGTTGACCGTTCCACCGCCGGTCAAGGCATCCACGTTGATGTTGCCCTCCACACCCTGAAACGTGGCACCGGTTGCAACATTCAGTGAAGCTTTGTTGTTGGTCCAGATGTCATTGGCATTCGACGCGCCGACAAAGCTGCCTGCTCTCACATCAATGAGCGCACCGGCCGACAAGCCGAAGTTGGCCACGCCGCCTCCCCATCTCAATGCGCCCGTACCCGTTTTGCTCAAGGTGCCGGAACCGGTGAAAGCGGTTGACCGGTAATCCATGGACCGGGCTCCGGTGTCGAAATTCAACTCTGCACCGGCTTTGATGTCGTAAGAGGGTGTGCCGTACGACGTACCTGAGTAGTCGCCTGTGATGGAGAGCACCCCCTGATTGACGACAGTGGCACCAGCGTAAGTGTTTAAAGCCGACAAGGTTGTGGTGCCAGAACCCGATTGCTCAAAGGTCCCTGAACCACTGATGGCTTTGCTGATCACGACCGCATCAGACCGCTTGATCACCAGTTTGCCGTTGTCCACAATGTTGCCGGTGCCCAAATGGCCCGAGGTGCCACCATCGCCCACTTGCAAAGTGCCGGCACTGATGGTGGTCACACCGCTGTAGTTGTTGGCACCATTGAGGCTGGCCGAGTCCATCAATGTCAGTGTGCCAGTTCCAGCCTTGGTCAACCCACCCGTGCCGGTGATTTGCTGGTCCACCGTGATGTTGTCGCTGCGATTGAACGCCAGTGTGCCGTTGTCGGTGATGGTGGTCGAGGTGCCCAGTGTGCCGGTGGTGCCGCCATTGCCAATTTGCAAAGTGCCTGCGCTGATGGTGGTAGAGCCGCTCCAGTCGTTGTTGGCTGTGAGCGTGGTGGTGCCTGTGCCCGCCTGGGTCACAGTGCCCGTGCCAGAAATTTTGGCACTGACCACCAAAGCGTTATCGCTGCGGTTAAAAACCAGGGCACCGTTGTCGGTGATGGCACCTGTACCAATGGTGCCCGACGTACCACCGTTGCCAATTTGCAAGGTGCCTGCATTGATGGTGGTGGTGCCGGCGTAATTGTTGTTGCCCGCCAGAACTTGTGTGCCCGTGCCGTTTTTGACCAAGTTCAAGGGTGATGAAGTCCCGACGATGGTGCCGGTGTATGTTGCACTGCTGTTGTTGTTGCCCACGCTGAAGGTGGTCAGCAAGCCGCCTGAAGTGCTTGTGGTTTCGACTTTGCCCGAACCCGAAAGCCCATCGATCGATTGGTGTTTGCCATCCAGCATGCGCAGTGTGCCGTTGTTGATCACATTCGTCGTGGTGGGCAGGTTGTACTTGGCGCTGGCTTGAAGCACCGTGCCTGAGGAAATGGTGACATTGCCCACAAAATCATTGGCCGAAATTCCTGTCCCGCTGACGGCGCCCATCGTGATGCGGGTGCCGGTCAAGGTGATGTTGCCCGTGCCTGTGATTTGACCGTCCAGTGTCAATCGGTCGTTGGTGGCATCGTTGATGACCACATCGCGGTTCAAGGTGATTTTGCTGTTGACCGTCGACCAGCCTCGCCCCGTCTCTCCCCCAGGTCCATAGGTGGTGCCCAAGGTGGCTGTGCCTGTGCCATTGTTGGTGAAAGTGATGTCTCTGGTCAGGTAACCCCATTCATTGCCAGGCATACCTTTTTCGACCAGCAAACTCACGTTGTTGTTGCCCGTATTGAGATCGCCCACAACGATCGCGCCGGTGCCTGCCGTTTTGTTGTAGTTGCCACCACCATGCCCGATCACCAGTGCGCCTTGACTGATGGTGGTGCCCCCCGAAAATGTGTTGGTCTCGTAGTTCGCTGTGGTGGCGTTATAGGCTGACAAGGTCAGTTGACCTGCGCCTGATTTCAGCAGTGAGCCGGTGCCGCTGATCGTGCCCGAAATGGAGCCCACCGCAGGGTTGGTGACGGTGAGTTGGGTGCCGACAGAAATGTTGCCAGCAGCCACCAAAGAAGTGCCAGAGCCCACCCCGCCAGAAGTCAATGTGGTGGCTTGTGTGGATGTCAACCTGGCAGCACCATTGCTGATGTTGATCGCCGCGCCAGATGCGCCGGTGTTTTCGCCATTGATGGTGATGTTCGCGGCCGTCAAAGCGGCGGAACTTCTGATTTCAACACCGCTGCCCAGAGTGCTTGCCTTCTTGCCGCTCAAAACGATCTGCCCCCCGTCAGTCGCAGTGATGGTGCGCAGCATTGGGTTGCTGGCCAGATTCGGGTCGGTGGCTCGCACGCTGTCAGCGATTTGGACGCCTGAGCGGCCAGAGGCTGTGGACACACCACTGCCTGCCGTGAAAACGCCCCCAGCGAACGTGCCGCCCGTGTTGTCGATGATCACGTTCTTGCCGGTGATGGCCGTTGAGGTCACCGAGTTGGGTACCCCGTCTTGAATCAAGATCGAACCTTGATTGCTCTTGAGGGTGGTGTTGCCACCTGTCGAGACAAATGAAGATGCGCCGCCTATATAGCCTGGAGCAGGGACACCTGAAAAGTAAGCGGACGAATTGATGAAAATCGCGTCTGTGGCGGCGTTGTTGGTGGTGGCACTGACGGTCAGGTCCCCACCGGCCCTGGCCTGAACACCCACCATGCTGATGGTGGGACTGGTGTTGGCCGCAGAGGCGTTGGTGCCGGTGATGCTGAGGGTGCCACCCGCTGTGTAAGCGTTGACCAGGTTTTGCCAGCTGGTCGTGCCGTGATCAATGGCTTTGCCGGAGCCTTCGCCATTCACGATGCCGGTGATCGACAGATTCTCGGCTGCTGTAACGATGTTGCCCGCGAATGCACCGATGTAGCTGAGAAAGCCCGATGAACCCGTACCCGATGTGCTGCCATGGATGGAGACATTTTTGCCCAGCAACTTCATGTTGTAGGCATTGCTGTATGTCAAATTGTTGAAAACGCCGTGATTGCCTGTGGACGTCCCTGTGATCGAAATGTCACCTGTGGTGCCTGCATCGATGAGCGTGTTGTTCAAGACAACACCGTAGCCTGTTCCAGAAGTCGATGTGCCCGTGACCGTGACAGCGCCTGGGGTGGTGATGCTGGCACCGGAACCGAATTGGACGCCAGCCCCTGCACCCGTATTTTTGTTAGTGCCCGTCAAGGTGACCGTGCCATTGGTGTTGATGGTGCTGCTCAGCACAATGCCTTGGCTGCTGGCGTGTTCGGCTGTGTTGCCCTGGTAGTTGCCGTTGGCCGTCAAGTTGACGTTGACCCGTTGGGCGCTTGCGGCGTTGGTGGTGATCGATGCGCCCGCGTTTTGCGTGATGCCGTTGTCGGCCACCAGGTTCAAGCTGGCGTCTGTGGCCCCTTGGTTGTTGAAGACCAAGGCGTTGGCGAGGGTGATGTTGCCAGCGCCCGTGGTGTTGCTGTCATTGGTGGTTTTAATGGTGACGCTGGTGCCCGCGTTGATGGCCGTTTGAATGGTGTTGACGCTGACCACACTGCTGGTGCCCGTCGCCCCGTTGGGCGTGGTGTCGGCAGGGCTGGTGCCCGTCACATTGCTGTCGGCGGCGCTGGAGATGGTGATGTCGGACGGGTCCAGCAACCACTCTGCTGCTTTGACAGAGACCTCGCGTGTGACCAGGTGGTCGCCCGAAGTCTCGACAAAGCCGCGCTGGCTTTCCAACTTGGCACCGCTCACGTCGGTGGCCTTGGCCAACACACCCGTGTCTTCGTCGCGCCCGATGACGATGTCGCCGCCTTTGCGGGTGTGGCCCTGGTCATCTTGCCCCGAGCTGTTGGCCGTGATGCGCCCGTCCACCTTGATCTGGCCGCCGTCGGCCAACAAATGCACCGCACCGGCTTGTCCACCGCTGGTGTCGATGCTGCCCGAGTTCAGCACGCTGGCCACGGCTTGACCCAGTGCAGCGGCCTGCAGGTAAACCTGACCGCCTTCGGCCACAATCACGCCGTCTTTTTGGTTGGCCACTGCAGCGTTGATGCTGGCGGGGCTCAGCGCCAATTTGATCTTGCCGGTGCGTCCCAGCGGCACCGTCACGGTGTCGGCGGCACCCAAAGCCACGCCGCCTTGGGGCGCGATGATCTGGCCTTCGTTGCTGACACCGGCGCCCAACAAGGCCACATAGCCGCCGGGGGCCACTTCGATGCGGCCTTTGTTGATGACTTGGCCCGTGCTGCCGTCGCGGGTGTATCGCATGTTGCCGGCCATGAAGTCGGCGTCGCTGATGTTGAGGGTGGAGGCCGTGAAGGCGCTGGCACTCACACTGCCATCGCTGCCCACCACGATGCCTTTGGGGTTGACCAGGACCACCTGACCGTTGGCTTGCAACTGGCCCAGAATTTGGGTGGGGTTGTCTGACAGCACGCGGTTGAGCAGCACCGACTGGCTGCTGGGCTGCAGCACGTTGACCTTGGCGTTTTGGCCGATATCGAAGCTTTGCCAATTGACCACCGCTTTGGGCGTGCTTTGGGTGATGGCCATTTGGTGACCCGACTGGCTGACACTGACCACCCCTTGCACCACTTGCGCCCCTTGGGGCAGGGTTTGACTCCAGCCCAGACTCACCGAAGCAAAGCCCAGCGCCAGCGTGCCCACAAAGCGTGCATCGAAGAAACCCGCTGCCCCCGAGGCTGCGCTGGCACCTTGTCCTTTGGACTGGCTGCAAGCATGTTCACCCACGGCCACCAAGGTGCCCAAGCGCTTAGAGAAGATGGTTTTGTAGCAAAGATGGTTCACGGCAGGAATTCGTCAAGTGACGCACCCACACGCGAAAAGCCAAAAACGCTTCTCTATCAGTTATGAGTGCTTATTTGTCAATTTTCGATTTCCTTGGAACTTCTATCATTGTCCAATTGGGGTATTCAGGCAGTTTTAACGAAACTTTTTTGCTTTTATTGCCGAAATTATTAAATACATAGATTTATATTTAAATTCACCAAAAGCTTGACTTCTTGTTCAAAACGCATAGCTCACAGACAGATTGACGCGTTGGTTGTTGGGCTCAGACTCGATGTTGCTGGGCACCCAGCCCTTGTAGCCACGGTGCCCTTTGGCCCAAGTCAGGGCGTACTGCACCTGAAAATAACGCCCTTGCACTTGCAAGCCCGAGCCCTGCAGCGCATAACGCTGCACGGTGGCACTGGCCAAAGGATGGACTTGGGGCACGACTTGACCCACGTCATAAAAGACCGACACCGTTGTATTTGAGGGCAAGGACTGGCTCAGCTCCAAGGTGCCCAGCACACCCCGGTCACCTGTGCCGTCGGCGCTGGTGTAGGCCCGCACGCCGTTGACACCCCCCAAAGTGATTTGGTTGTAACCGTCCAGGTTGCGGTTGGCCCATTGGCCCCGCACACGGGCATTCAGGCGCAAAGAGCCACTGGCGTTGATGTGTGTCTGGCTTTTGAGCGCAAGGTCCACGCGGGCATAGCTGCCAGCGGGCACGGCCAAGCTGACCGCATCGGGGTACTGGCCCAGGGTCAAGCCCATCTCGGCCCGCACAGGTTGATTGGACAAGCGCTCGTTGTCCGCACTCAAGCGCCAGCGCCATTGATGGTCTTTGGTGTTGGAGATGGGCGCGTCTGTGGCCTGTAAGCGGCTCTCGCTTTGGCGCGTGACAACGTCCATCTGAGCTTTGAACACGACATCACGAGACCCCCCGAGAATGCGTGTCAGCCCCAAGCCCAGCTCGGTGGACTGGCCCTTCGTGCTGGCCGATCCGCCCAACACCGAGCGGCTGCGCGAATAAGAACCAAACACCTGGCCACGGCCACCGACAGCAGGCAGCAAAAACTCGACATCCGCCCGCCCATAGGCAATGCCCTCAGAGGCTTGGGCCAACAAAGACAGTTGTGATTTGATGCCGGGCATGCCCACGGTGCTGGCGGCCATCAGCTGTGCGCGGCCATATTGCCGAAGACCGTGGTTGTTGAGCTGCGCCACACCCGACAACCAGTGTCCAGGCTGGGCCTGCGCCGGGGCCACCGTGATCACCAAGTCCAGCAACTCGGGCCCCACCGCTCGCAAGGTGGCCTCGAGCTCGACCGGCAGGTCAAAGCTGGCCGAATCGAGCAACTGGTCCAGCGCCAAGGTGTCCAGTGCCACACCCGCTTGAAACTTGTCGGCAAAACGCGCTTGAATCCGCTTCAAATGGGCCGCATCGGGCTGGCCATTGAGGGACAGCACGCGCACCACATTGATCTTGGGCTGCATCACCTGAACTTGCAACTGCTCGCCCGCAGGGGTCATGACCACCTCGGTCTTGGCATAAGCCATGAAGCCCTCGCGGGCCGCTTTGTCGTAAAACCAGGCATGGAAGGCCTGGATTTGTTCAATCGACACGGGCTGGCCGATGCGCGGCTGCCAATAGCGCTCAATGGCCTGCGGCAAGATGGCACTTTGCACCTTGAGTGATGCCAAGCGCGTCATCGGGGTGCTGGCCTCCAAGCCCAGGGTGTCCACATGCACCAAAGGCTTGGGTTGTGAGCGCTCGCGCAGCTGTTGGCCCAGCTGTTCAATGTTTCTTTGGGCAGCGGCAGGATCGGCCTGCGCCAACGTGGCGCTGGGGCTCAAAGCCCAGCTCAAGAACAACAGGGTGGCCAGGGTGGACTCACGCAGGGATGGGGACGGTGTGTGCATAAGACGTGGGTCACATTCATCGGCAAATGACCAACTGCAGCGACATATTTAGAAAATACGAAGCATAACGGTTTATACACAGTTAACAATTAGAACCTTTGTGAATGCTGTATTCGCTGGTTTTATGGTTCAGGCCACCACCCATGGCCTCCATGGTTGGGGCTCGTTCAAAACGTTTCAGCGCAGGCTCAGTGCAGCGAAGACAAAAACTGCTGCAGTTCAGGCGTCTTCGGCCGGGCAAACACATCGGCGGGGGCACCTTGCTCATGCACCAAGCCCTGGTGCATGAAGATCACGCGGTCGCTGACCTTGCGGGCAAAGTTCATCTCGTGTGTGACCATCAAAAGCGTCATGCCTTCTTGCGCGAGCGACTCCACCACGGCCAGCACTTCGCCCACCAGCTCGGGGTCGAGCGCCGAGGTGATTTCGTCGCACAGCAAGATGCCCGGCGACATGGCCAGCGCCCGGGCAATCGCCACGCGCTGTTGTTGCCCGCCCGACAGCTGATCGGGAAAGGCGTCAAATTTTTCGGCCAATCCCACACGGGCCAGCAGGCGGCGTGCTGTGGCTTCGGTCTCGGCAGCGGGCAGCTGCTTGACCAAGCCCGGGGCCAGCTGGATGTTTTTGCCCACCGTGAGGTGCGGGAACAGGTTGAAGGACTGGAAGATCATGCCCACTTGCTGACGCAAGCGGCGCATGGCCGCCGGGTCGGTGTAGACCAGTGGCTGGCCTTGCACCGTCAGACTGCCGTGCTGAAAGGTCTCCAACCCGTTGATGCAGCGCAGCAGCGTGCTTTTGCCCGAGCCGCTTTTGCCAATGATGGCAATCACTTCGCCCGGCTGCACCTGCAGGTCGATGCCTTTGAGGACTTCGTTGTTGCCGTAAGACTTGCGCAGGCCTGCAATGGCAACGGCAGCCGTAGTGTTAGCGTTGGACATGGAATTTGCCTTCGAGAGAGCGTGCATACAGGCTGATCGGGTAGCAGATCAAGAAATACAACACAGCGACACAGCTGTAGACCACAAAGGGTTTGAAAGTGGCGTTGGTGATCATGGTGCCTGCCTTGGTCAGCTCGACAAAACCAATGACCGACGCCAGTGCGGTGCCCTTGACCACTTGCACCAAAAACCCCACGGTGGGCGCGACGGCAATGCGTGCCGCTTGCGGAAAGATCACGTAGCGCAACTGTTCGCCAAAATTGAGCGCCAGGCTTTGCGCCGCTTCCCACTGGCCTTTGCCAATCGACTTGACGCAGCCGTGCCAAATTTCGGCAAGAAAGGCGCTGCTGTACAGCGTCAAGGCCACGGCCGCTGCCGTCCAGGCCGAGGTTTCCACCCCCAGCATGGCCATGCCGAAGTAGGCCAAGAACAACTGCATCAGCAAAGGCGTGCCCTGAAACACCTGCACATACACGGCCACCGCTTGTTGCAAGCTGCGGTTGGGTGTGGTGCGGGCCACCAGCAGGGCCAGGCCCACCAAGCCGCCGCCCACAAAAGCGATCAGTGACAAAACGATGGTCCAGCGTGCGGCCAGCAACAAGTTGCTGACGATGTCCCAAAGAGAAAATTCAACCACGGCGGCCTCCGAACAAGAAGCGTTGGCCGAACCAGTTCAGCGTGGCGCGGGTGGCGATCGACAACAACAGGTAAATGGCGGTGGCGACGATGAAGGCTTCAAAGGCGCGGAAGTTGCGGCTCTGGATCAGGTTGGCGGCAAAGCTCAGCTCTTCGGTCGAGATTTGCCCACACACCGCCGAGCCCAGCATCACGATGATGATTTGGCTGACCAGCGCAGGCCAAACCCGCTGCAAGGCCGGTGGCAGCACTACATGAATGAAGGTTTGCATGCGCGAGAGGGCCAAGCTCATGGCCGCTTCGATTTGCCCTGCCGGCGTGGTCTGGATGCCGGCTCGCACGATCTCGGCCGAATAGGCCCCCAGGTTGATCACCATGGCAATGACCGAAGACCACTCGGGGCTCAGGCGCACGCCCATGGCGGGCAGGCCAAAGAAGATGAAAAAGAGCTGGACGATGAAGGGCGTGTTGCGGATCAGCTCCACATAAGCGGCCACGCCGGGTCGGCTCCAGCTCGGCCCCTGGGTGCGCACCCAGGCGCAGCCAATGCCCAACAGCACACCCAGCACCGCCGACACGGCCGTGAGGCCGAGCGTCCACGCCACGCCCTTGACCAGCAAGGGCCACTCGGTCAAAACCGCTGCAAAGTCCAGCTCAATCGCCATGGTCTTCCTTGAAGGGTTTATTCAGGCAATTGACCAGCAGGGCGGCCCAGCCACTTTTGCGCCATCTTGTCGATGTCACCCGACTTTTTGCCCTCGGCAATGATGGCGTTGACCTTGGTGCGCAGTGCGTCTTCGCCCTTGCCCACGCCAATGAAGTTGGGGCTGTCTTTGAGCAGCAGCTTGTATTCGGTGTTCAGCTGCGGATTCTTTTGCATCATCACGCCCGCCACCGACACGCCCGTGGCCAGCAGTTGGGTTTGGCCTGCAACGAAAGCCGAGACGGTGGCGTTGTTGTCTTCAAAGCGTTTGATCTCGGTGCCCGCAGGGGCCACTTTGGTCAATTCCTGGTCTTCCAAAGCGCCACGGGTGGCTGCCACGGTTTTGCCGGCCAGATCGGCCATCGATTTGATGCTGATGGTTTTGGGGCCGTAAATGCCCTGGAAGAAAGGCGAGTAAGCCGAGGTGAAGTCGATCACTTTTTCGCGCTCGGCGTTCTTGCCCAAGGTGGAGATGACCAGGTCGGCCTTTTTGGTTTGCAGGTAGGCGATGCGGTTGGCGCTGGTCACGGGCATCAGCTCGATCTTCACGCCCATCTTGGCGGCAATGAAATTGGCCATGTCGATGTCCAGGCCCTGGGGTTTGAGGTCAATGCCCACAAAGCCATAAGGCGGAAAGTCGGTGGGGATGGCGATCTTGATCAGCTTGGCTTTCTGGATGTTGTCCAGTGCCGCTTGGGCGTGGCTGGCACCGGCCAAAGTCAACAGGCTGGCGGCCACGGCAGCGGACAAGGCAAGGCGTTTCGAGAGTTTCATAACAAGGCTCCTAGGTAAGTGGAAGGTGAGGTGGAAGACGAGGCGTCAAGTGAAGCTGTACGTGGTGACCGCGAGCGGGTTTTCTTGACCGCCATCGGTGTGCTCATGGGGGCCAGGGCCAGCCGCAATTCGGCCAGCGGGTCTGCGGGGGAGGCGTTGATTTGCAGCGCCGATTGCACCTGACCAATGTGTTCGGCCATGAGCCGCTCGGCGCTTTCCTTGTCGCCCCGCTCCAGCGCCTGCACGATTTCGATGTGTTCCTGGCAAGACTTCACCGCGTCGTGGCTGGACTGGTAGAGCATGGCGATCAAGGTGGTGCGGGCCGTGAAGTCGCGCAGCGTGTCGGCCAGCAATTGGTTGCCCAGACACTCGGCCAGGCACACATGAAAATCGCCCAACAAAAAGCTGCGACGGCCCACATCGTCTTGTTGGAGCGCGGTTTTTTCTTGCTGGATGTGTTGCTTCAGGCGCTTGAGCGTGGTCTTGTCCATCGCGCCTGCGCTGCGGATCAGACCGGTTTCGATCACCCTGCGGGCTTCAAAGGCCTCGCGGGCTTCGCTTTTGGACGGTTGCACCACAAACCAGCCCCGGCGCGAGCTGACCTGCACAATGCCACGCGCGGCCAGTTGCATCAACGCTTCGCGCACCAAGGTGCGGCTGCAGTCAAACAGCATGGACAAAGCCTGCTCGCCCAGGCGTGTGCCGGGCATCAGCTTTTGGGCCAGGATCGCTTGCACGATCCGGTCGGCAATGTCTTTGGAGTTCACAGGTGGGGGATTCCTTTGACTGAATCTCTAGCGAATACCGTGCCACTTGTTTTGACATCTTGTATGCAAGATTTGTGCATCATAGGTGTGCACAAATCACTTGTGGCTCATGGATTTCCCTTGCTTGGTGCGTCGGTGCGCACCAATTTGAGGGGTGCGGAGGTCCTGCGCCCATGCAAAAGGGCCTGACGGGAACGTCCCGTCAGGCCCTTGTTTAAAGCTTTGAACTTTTAGCCTGCCAAGCCGACAAACACGTTTTGCACGTCGTCGTTGTTGTCGATCGCGCCCAAAAAGGCTTCGACTTCTTCCAGTTGCTCGGCGCTCAGGTTGGCGGGGTCCACCGGGTTTTTGGGTTTGTAGCCCAGCTTGGCCGACACCACGGTGAAGCCGTGTTCGGGCAGGGCGCGGCTGACCAGGTCCAGGTCGGTGGCTTCGGTGATGAACACCGTCACGCCGTCTTCGTCGGCCGGCTCAAAGTCTTGTGCACCGGCTTCAATGGCGGCCAGTTCAGCGTCGGCACCGGCTTGGGCAGGTTCGGCTTCGATGAACCCGACATGGTCAAAGTCCCAGGACACCGAGCCCGAGGTGCCTTGTTGGCCCTTGCGGAACAGCACGCGCATTTCTGACGCGCTGCGGTTCACGTTGTCGGTCAGCACCTCGATCATGACGGGCACCTGGTGTGGGGCAAAACCTTCGTAAATGACGCGGTCAAAGCTCACGGCATCGCCCAAGAGGCCTGCGCCTTTTTTGATGGCACGTTCCAGCGTTTCCTTGGGCATGGAGACTTTGCGGGCTTGCTCCACCACCAGACGCAGGCGCGAGTTGGCCGCCGGGTCGGCGCCGTTGCGGGCCGCAATCATGATGTCCTTGGCCAAACGGCCAAACAATTTGCCTCTGGCATCAGCTGCCTGTGCCTTGCCTTTTGCTTTCCACTGCGCGCCCATGGGGTCTTCCTTGTCTTGGGATGAAAGCGGGGAGTTTAAGCGCTGGCCTGCCTGATTCACTGACCGGCGGCGGGTCTCGCAGGTCACAGGCACTGGCGCGCAGTGGCCCAATAATGGCCAGTCTGACACTCCGCTGGTCGAGCGCGCCATTCGGCAGGGCTTCAGCATGGCGGTGTCCGAAGCCCCGATTTGCCCATGAACCACCCTGCCTTGCCTTTGTTTCCCGGTTTTGCCCACCACCTGCTGGAGGTCAGCCCCGGCATCTCGATTTCGGCCATGGTGGGCGGACAAGGTCCCGGCTTGTTGCTTTTGCACGGCCACCCCCAAACCCTGGCCATCTGGCACAAAGTCGCCCCCACGCTGGCGCAGCATTTCACGGTGGTGGCCGCCGACTTGCGCGGCTATGGCGATTCGTCCAAGCCCAAAGGCGGGCCGGACCACGCGGCTTACGCCAAACGCAGCATGGCGCAAGACCAAGTGCGCTTGATGCAGCAGCTGGGTTTTGCGCGCTTTGTGGTGCTGGCCCATGACCGGGGGGCTCGCGTGGCGCACCGCCTGGCCTTGGACCACCCGCAAGCGGTCAGCCGCATGGCCTTGCTCGACATCGCGCCCACCTTGGCCATGTACGAACAGACCACCGAGGCCTTTGCCCGTGCCTATTGGCACTGGTTCTTTTTGATCCAGCCACAACCCCTGCCCGAGCGCCTGATTCAAGCCGACCCGGCGGGCTATGTCACCGATGTCATGGGCAACCGCAGCGCCGGACTGGCCCCGTTTGACCCTCGGGCGCTGGCCGAATACCAGCGCTGCCTGGCTCTGCCGGGCGCAGCGCATGGCCTGTGTGAAGACTACCGGGCCTCGGCAGGCATTGACCTAGAGCACGACCGGGAGGACATCGCCCAAGGCAGGAAGCTGGAGATGCCGTTGCAAGTGCTGTGGGGCGCTCAAGGCGTGGTGCAGCGCTGTTTTGAGCCGCTCAAGGAATGGCAAAAAATGGCCACCCAGGTCACGGGCCAGGCGCTGCCCTGCGGCCACTACATCGCCGAAGAAGCGCCTGACGCCCTGCTGGCCCAAGCTTTGCCATTTTTGCAAGGGTTGCCAGCATGAGCCAACACAACCGCCGTGGCATCGTCACCATGACCGGGGCGATGGTGTTTTTTGTGGTCAACGACGCCTTGGTCAAATGGGTCAGCGCCGACCTGTCCACGCCGCAGCTGATTTTTGTACGCGGCGTGATGACCACGGCACTGCTGCTGGCACTGGCAGGTGGGATGGGCCACTTGCGGCATTGGCGCACCGCGCTCACCCGATCGGTGCCCGCCCGCGCCGTGATGGACAGTCTGGCTTCTTTCACTTACCTCACGGCCGTATTCCATTTGCCACTGGGCAACGCCACCGCGATCAACCTGGCAGGCCCCTTGTTCCTGACCCTGATGGCGGTGTTCTTTTTGCATGAACGGGTGAGCCTGGGCCGCTGGGGCTTGATCGTGCTGGGTTTTGCGGGGGTGTTGTTGGTGGTGCAGCCACGCATGGGCGACTTCAATGCCTATGCCTTGCTCTGCCTGTTTGCGGCACTGCTGCACGCGGGGCGAGATTTTTTGACCCGACTGGTGCCCGCGCAGGTGCCTTCACTTTTGATCACCTTGTCCACAGCGCTCATGGTGACGCTGCTGGCGGGGGTGTGGAGCCTGTTTGAGCCCTGGAAACCCATGGGCACGCAGCACCTGTGGCTGCTGTTCGGCGCGTCGCTGTGCCTTGCGGCGGGTTACCACCTGCTCACACTCAGCATGCGGCTGGGCGACATGAGCGTGATCGGACCGTTCCGCTACAGCGGCTTGCTGATGGCCTTGGTGCTGGGATATTGGATGTGGGGCGATGTACCCAACCCGCTGGCCTGGTGCGGCATTGCGCTGGTGGTGGCGGCTGGCCTCGGGCTGCTTCAGGCCGAGCGCAAGCGCAAGCAGGCCTTGCTGGCGCATTGATGACCGCCCCCCATCAGGCCCTTGCTGGCCAATATCCCCGTAGGTCGGGCCTTTATGGTCCGACAGCTATTTTTTCGCGAAGCGACATTGCAAATGGCAACGGTGCACCACGCGTCATGTCGGACCTGAAGGTGCCGACCTACAAGAGACAACCTCTGCCTGTGGGTTGATGGCCGATCCCCCGTCGGGCCTTTGCGGTCCGACATCCCCCGTAGGTCGGGCCTTTATGGTCCGACAGCTATTTTTTCGCGAAGCGACATTGCAAACGACAACGGTGCACCACGCGTCATGTCGGACCTGAAGGTGCCGACCTACAAGAGGCAACCTCTGCCGGTGGGGTGATGACCGCCCCCCATCAGGCCTTTGCTGGCCGATATCCCTGTAGGTCAGGCCTTTATGGTCCGACAGCTATTTTTTCGCGAAGCGACATTGCAAACGGCAACGGTGCACCACGCGTCATGTCGGACCTGAAGGTGCCGACCTACAAGAGACAACCTCTGCCAGTGGGTTGATGGCCGATCCCCCGTCGGGCCTTTGCGGTCCGACATCCCCCGTAGGTCGGGCCTTTATGGTCCGACAGCTATTTTTTCGCGAAACGACATTGCAAACGGCAACGGTGCACCACGCGTCATGTCGGACCTGAAGGTGCCGACCTACAAGAAGACTCCTGTGTTTTCATCGCCTGGCCTTGTCCAGCGCCTGGTCGATGTCCCACAGGATGTCGTCCAGATTCTCCAAGCCGACTGAGATGCGCACCATGTCGGGCGGCACGCCCGCGGCCAGTTGCTGGGCGTCGTCGAGCTGGCGGTGTGTCGTGCTGGCAGGGTGGCTGATCAGGGTGCGGGTGTCGCCAATGTTGACCAGGTGGCTCATGAACTGGGCCGACTCGATGAAGGTCACGCCCTGGGCCAGGCCGCCTTTCACGCCAAAAGACAGCAAGCCTGACGCGCCACGCATCTGGCGCTGCATCAGGGCTTGTTGCGGGTGGTCGGGCAGGCCGGGATAGTTGACCCAAGCCACACGCGCATCGGCCTGCAAAAACTTCGCCACACCCAGCGCGTTGTCACAGTGCTTTTGCATGCGCAACGGCAGGGTTTCGACGCCTTGCAGAATTTGCCAGGCGCTCGTGGGGCTGAGCGATGCGCCAAACACGCGCAGGCTTTCCATGCGGCAGCGCATGGAAAAGCCAAAGTCGCCAAAGGTCTCGTAAAACTTCACGCCGTGGTAGCCCTGGGACGGCTCGGTCATGCCGGGGAACTTGCCGTTGTCCCAAGGAAATTTGCCGCCCTCCACCACCACGCCACCCAAGGTGGTGCCGTGCCCCGCCAGGTATTTGGTGGCCGAATGCACCACGATGTCGGCCCCCAGCGCCAGCGGGTTGCACAGCAGCGGGCTGGGCACGGTGTTGTCGATGATGAGCGGCACGCCGTGCGCATGGGCCACCTCGGCCACGGCGGCGATGTCAAGCACCACCATGCTCGGGTTGCCCAAGCTTTCGGCGTACACCGCCCGGGTGTTGGGGCGCATGGCAGCGGCAAAAGCCTCAGGCTTTGTCGCATCGACAAAAGTGGTCTCGATGCCGAACTTGGCCAGACTCACGGCCAGCAGCGTGACCGAGCCGCCATACAAAGCCCCGGCCGCCACCACATGGTCGCCCGACTGCAAGATGGTCATGAGCGCCATGGTTTCGGCCGCCATGCCCGAGGCACTGGCCACGGCAGCACGCCCGCCTTCGAGCGCGGCCACACGCTCTTCGAGGACCGCCACCGTGGGGTTGCTCAGGCGCGAATACACATTGCCAAAGGTCTGCAAGTTAAAGAGCGAGGCCGCATGTTCGGCGCTGTCAAACACAAAGCTGCTGGTTTGGTAGATGGGCAAGGCGCGTGCGCCGGTGGCTGCATCGGGGATTTGCCCGGCGTGGATGGCCAGGGTTTCGGGGTGAAATTGGCGGTCGGTCATGGTGTTCGGGTGGAAAAAGAGGGTTCAAAAATGGCAAGAGCAGAAATATTGATCCGACCCTGTCAAGAGTTCAATGGTCAATGATTTTGTAGGTCGGCGGCTTTAGCCCCGACAAGTGCCCGCGACCAACCAGCACTGTCGGAGCTAAAGCTACCGACCTACGGGGTCGCGGTGCAAAAGATGCAAACATCTGGCCTGATCAATGAGAAGCCCTCACACCAGCCGCCGCGCCGAAATGATGCCGGTGTTCACGCCCACCCAGTTCAGGCCGCCGAACAGCCGGGCGTGTTCGATCTTCACGCAGCGGTTGCTCACCGAATCCAAACCCGCCTGCCGGGCCAGGGCATCGGCCTCAGGGTTGGCCACGCCCAGCTGCTGCCACAGGCAGCGTGCGCCGATCTGCACCGCCTGCTCGGCAATCGGCAGCACGTCTTCGGCGCGGCGAAACACATCGACCATGTCCACTTGAAAAGGGATGTCGTTCAGGCTGGCGTAACAGGTTTCACCGAGGATCTCGCCGCCCGCATAGCGCGGGTTGACCGGCACGATCTTGAAGCCGTGCGACTGCATGTACTTGGCCGCGAAATAGCTGGGCCGGTGCCATTCAGCCGACAAGCCCACCACGGCGATGGTGGGATAACTTTTAAGGATGCGCCGCAGCGCGTGCAAATCGTTGTGCATGGGGCCCTTGTTTTCTTCAGCGTTTTTCTGTTGAAGCCTCAAGCTTAAGTGTTGCAGGGTGTTTTTTATGGATCAAACCCTGTGAAGTTTGAAGTGAAGGGTGATCTGCGAAGCTTTTCGCGATGGGGTGGTGTGCGAGGGTGATCGCGACGGGGGCGTCGCTCCTACAGGGGGATGCCCTGCATTTTGTGGGAGCCCCGCCCTCGGGGCGATTGTTGGGGGTCTGCGAGGGTTATCGCGACGGGGGCGTCGCTCCTACAGGGAGATGCCCTGCATTTTGTGGGAGCCCCGCCCTCGGGGCGATTGTTGGGGGTCTGCGAGGGTTATCGCGACGGGGGCGTCGCTCCTACAGGGAGATGCCCTGCATTTTGTGGGAGCCCCGCCCTCGGGGCGATTGTTGAGGGTCTGCGAGGGTGATCGCGACGAGGGCGTCGCTCCTACAAGGGGATGCCCTGCATTTTGTGGGAGCCCCGCCCTCGGGGCGATTGTTGAGGGTCTGCGAGGGTGATCGCGACGGGGGCGTTGCTCCTACAGGGGGATGCCCTGCATTTTGTGGGAGCCCCGCCCTCGGGGCGATTGTTGGGGGTCTGCACGGCTTTTCGCGACGGGGGCGTCGCTCCTACAAGGGGGATGCCGGCATTTTGTGGGAGCCCCGCCCTCGGGGCGCATCTGCTCCATAGGAGCTCATACCGTCAATACCGCGCCTGCCCGCTGAGCTTCATTTGCCGCGAGGCCCAAGTGGCGCTCAGAGACAGCCCGCCACACACCGCCATCACGCCCAGGTAATGCCCGCTGTGATCAAACACCGCCCCGGCCAGCACCGGGCCCAGCAAGTTGCCCAAGGCCGCGCCGCTGTAGAGCGTGCCCACCACACTGGCCACCGACCGACCCCCAAAATAATCCATGCAAATGGCGGGCAAAAGCGACACGATGGAGCCATAACTCAGGCCGAACCACAACGCAAACAGCACCAGCATGGCCTGACCACCCGCTGCGCCCCACAGCACATACGACGCGCCCATGGACAGCTGCATCAGCACCAGCGTCTGCGCCCGGCCCAGCCGGTCAGCCAGCAGGCCAATGGCAAAGCGCCCGACCAGACTGCCCACGCCAATCAGGCCCACCAGTCCCACGGCAAAGGCTTCGCCCAAACCCAGGTCACGCGCCGAGGCCGAAACATGGGCAAAGGGAATGAACATCACGGGCGAGGCCAGCACCGTGGCCAGGTACAACCAGCGAAAAGTGGGGCTGCGAAAGGTCTCGCGCAAAGTCAGCCCGGAGCCCGAGCCCCCCGCACGGGACGCACCGGGGGCCGTCTGTGCGGCAGGAGCGCGGCGCAGCAAACCCGCCGCCAACACACCCAGCACCAAGACCGCCAAGGCCAGCAGCTGCATGGCCTCGCGCCAGGGCATGGGACCAATCGCCATGGCCACCAGCACCGGCACCAGCAAAGTGCCTGCGCCCACGCCCGAGCTGGCAATGCCCCCGGCCAAGCCGCGCCGGGTAGTGAACCAGGGCTGCACGCTGGCAATGGACGGGGTGTAGACCAGCGCAATGCCCAGGCCCACCAGCAAGCCGTAGCTCACATACACCGCCAGCAAAGACGTGGCCCAGCTGGTGGCCAGCAGGCCCAGCGCAATGAGGGCCATGCCAACCGAGCACACAGTGCGCGGTCCAAAGCGATCGGCCAGCATGCCGCCGCCCGCGCCCAGCACAAAGTAAACAAAGCCCGAGAGGCCAAAAATCCAGGACACATCGGCCCGCTGCGCCGAGAACTCAGCCGCAAACGACTCAAAAAACGCCGCAAACGAATACGACACCCCAAAGATCAGCGCCAGGCAAGCAAATGTGGCCCAAACCACCACCCAGGCATAGGGGGTCTCTTTCATGGTGTCTCCGCTTCATTTTTTCAGTTGATGGTCATTGTGCCTTTGAAGCTGCGCACCGGATAATCCGGCCCGATGATGTTTGCATGAACAGTTTTTGTAGGATTGGCACCCTCGCCGCGATGAAGCCTCGCAGACCACCACCCATCGCCCCGAGGGCGGGGCTCCCACAGAAATTGTAGGAGCGGCGCCCTCGCCGCGATGAAGCCTTGCGGACCACCACCCATCGCCCCGGGGGCGGGGCCCACAACGCCTGTCAGGAGAGTCATTTTCGATCTGCGGTTTTGTGCCCAGCGCTCAACTCACTGGCCGTGTGTTTGCCCATAATGAGCCCTTCATTGCCTGAAAGGTTCCCTGATGAACGCCGCAGAACGTGACCAGTTGCAGCAGTTTTTGAGCGCTTTGCGCCAGACCCGTGCCGACCCCAAAGACCCCACGGCCGACGGCCTGATTCGCGAAGCGATCGCTGCACAAGCGGACGCCCCTTATTTGCTGGTGCAGCGGGCCATGGGTTTGGGCATGGCGTTGGATGCGGCCCAGACCCGCATGGCGCAATTGGAAGCGCAATGCGCCCAGCAGTTGAACGAGTTGACCCAGCTGCAAAAAAACCAGGCAACAGCCACTACTGCCAGCTCGAATGGGTCGTGGATGTCGAGCGCCCACGCTTGGGGGCGTGGACCAGAAACACCGGTGCAGCCCTTGCCAGCCAACGCCGCCACGTCCCGTTTTGCCACCCACTCACCCACGGCGGCACGCCCAGCGGCCATGCCCGCCCCGGCCTCCACCAGCGCCTGGGGCGGCGGCATGATGGCCCAATTGGCCACCACCGCAGCGGGCGTGGTGGCGGGTGGCTTGTTGTTTCAAGGGGTGCAAAGCCTCATGGGGCACCAAAAGCCCTCGCCCGAGTCCAACACCGCATCACCACTGAGCAACGCCCAAGAGGAATCTTTGCCGGGCTTGGTGTCGCCACAGGCTTCGGCAGACGATGTATTGGATGCAGGTGATGCCTCTTGGGACGCGGGCGAAGACTGGGCTTGAAGCCCACTGGGTCGCCCACTTCGCAAGCGCTCAACGGCTGTAGGCCAACCCCAGCGCCACACCGCCAAACAAATCACCTTCGACCAGCGGCACACCCACAAATTCGCGCTGCAAGGCTTGCTGGAATGAGCTCAAGGCCGAAGAGCCACCCGTGAGGTAAATCGCGTCCAACGAAGCATCGGTCAAACCCGCACGCTGCACACACTCTCGGGCACAAGCCACGGTGCGGGCCAGCAAATCGTGCAAATGGGCTTGCATGTCTGCCACCCCCAGGGGGGCATGCAAGTCGCGCTCCATCACTGACAGGTCAATGTCCGTGTCGGCCCGCTTGACCGAGCACCGGATTTTGGCCTGTTCGACCTCGTGCGCCATGAGGTGACCATGGCGTTCGGTCAGCACGCGCATCAGGCGCTCGTGCAGGCGAGGGTCACTGTAGTTGCTGCGCAGCGTTTTGGCATGGGCCATGGCCTTGGGCTGGTATTGCCAATGGATCAGGTGCCAGGTGGCCAAGTCAAAAAACACGCCGCTGGGCACCTCGCGGTGTTCCGGGCCCATGTGTTTGTAGCCCAACAGCGGCATGACCTGCGCCAAGTTGAGCTGTCGGTCGTAGTCGGTGCCACCCACATGCACACCCGTGGTGGCCAGAATGTCGCGGCTTCGGTCGGTGCGTGCCATGCGGTCTGGCCCCAGGCGCACCACGGTAAAGTCCGAGGTGCCGCCCCCCAAGTCGACCACCAGCACGGTGCTTTCTTGGGTCAAGCGCTGCTCATAGTCCAGCGCAGCGGCAATGGGCTCGAGCTGAAACGACACCTCGTCAAAGCCCAAGGCCTCGACGGCCTGGCGCAGCGAGGCTTCGGCTTGGCCATCGCGCTCAGGGTCATCGTCGACAAAGTGCACCGGGCGGCCCATCACCACACGGCGCGGGGCGCTGCCCAGGCTTTGGGTGGCACGCTCGCGCAGCTTCGCCAAAAAGGTGCCGATGATGTCCTGAAAACTGATTTGCTGGTGGCCAATCTGCGTTGTCTCCAACAGGAGTGGGCTGCCCAGCAGGCTTTTGAGCGAGCGCATCAAGCGGCCCTCGGTGCCCTCCAGGTAATGCCCGATGGCGTCGCGCCCAAAGTGGGTGCTGCCGTCTTCGGCGTTGTAGAACACGGCCGTGGGCATGGCCAGGGCCTCGCCTTCCAGTGGGATCAGGCGTGCGCGGCCCTCTGGGCCGTGCCAGGCCATGGCTGAATTGGAAGTGCCAAAGTCAATGCCGAGCGTGCCGGCGGAGGAAGACATCATGAATGGGGAGGGATTGCAGACAGGGGTCGAGGATGGCGGTCTGGTGATTGGGGACACGCCGAGAAGACCGGGCATTCTGCCACCAAGCTTGGCGTTTGACTGGCCACAAGAACTTTCTCGGTATTGCGGTGCCTCAAAGGGTCTTGTAGACACCCGCCCAAATCGAAAAAGTCATAATTTTGGTGAATTTAACGAATCAATGTCACTGCATATGAGATCATAAAAGGCCAAACAAAAAGACTCGGCCCCCTTCAAAGGAATCGTCAAGTGAAAAAAAATCGAGTCTTTCTGACTCTGACAGCCACTGGTTTGATCTCTTGCCCAGCGGCTGCCATCGACTTCAGCGATGGTCAGGGTCTGGAAGGCAAATTCAATGGCACCCTCACCTGGGGTACCCAAATCCGCAGCGAATCAGCCAACCCGCTGGTTTATTCGGACTGGCCATCTCGTGCTGTGCCAGGAACGACCCGAGGCCTTTTACAGGGCCAATCGGGTGGGTCAAATTTGAATTTTGCCAAGGGCGAGCCGATTTCGACGGTGCTCAAGGCGGTGCTGGACCTTGACGTCAAAAAAGACGGTGTGGGCCTGTTCTTGCGTGGCAGGGCTTGGCAAGACTTTGTTTTAGGTGAAAAAAGTGTGCCCTATGGGCATTACCCCAATGGCTTTCAGCCAGACCAACCCTTGGACGACCAAGGCTTCTCGCCCAGCGCTCAATTCAGCCGGATGGCGTTTCACGAGGCCTTCTTGTATGGTCAATTTTCTGGCGGGCAAGGCAAAACACTGGACCTTCGTTGGGGGCGTCAGGTATTGCAGTGGGGTGCTTCGGCCTTGCACGCGGGTGGCATCCAGGCGGGGATTCATCCGAACGATGCGGCATCCGCTCAGCGCCCTGGGGCATTGCCCGCCGAGAGCAAACTGCCCTTGGGCATGTTGAGTGGGAAGTGGGCCGCCGGAAATCGGTGGAGTCTGGAGGCATTCGCTGCCTATGAGGCTCGCAGCCATGTTTTTCCCGGCTGTGGCACTTATTTCGATATCGCCTCCTTGGCGCCAAAGGGTTGCGATTTTGCGCCTCTGGCGGGCGCGTCAGAACAAGCTTTGCTCTCGAGCGGCGATTACGTGCACCGCAACGCCAATGTCATGCCCAGGAATTCGGGCCAATATGGCGTGTCTTTCGGCTACAAACTCGAGCCTTGGAATGCCGATGTCAAAGTGTTCGCCATGAACACGCACAGCAATATGCCCAGCCTGCGCATGACGGTCAACGCCAAGACACCCGGTGCTCGCTCGGTCAATTACGCCATGGTTTATCCGGAAGATGTGGCGTTGACGGGTTTGAGTTTGCACAAACAACTGACACCCACGGTGCGTTTGTTGGGTGAAGTGGCTTATCGCCGGCATCAGCCGGTTTCCTTGAATGCCTACGACGTTCTTTACGGATTTGTGTCGCGCCAGCCCACGGCGGTGCTGGCCCTGAACAAGGGAATTGGCGCAATCCCTGTCGGTGGCACCTTTGATGCGTATGACCGTTTTGATGTGGGCACGGGCAGCTTGGGGGTGGACTCGATTTTTCCCAAAGCCTTGGGCGCAGACCGGGTGGTGCTGCTGGCCGAGTTGGGCATCAACCAGATCAAGGGATTGCCCGACACCTCGGTCTTGCGTTATGGACGGCCGCAACCCTACAACGCAGCGGCCTACACCGGTGGCCCCGCTTGTGTGGACGCCGTGCCCGGAAAAACATGCACCAGCGATGGCTATGTCACAGCCCGCGCTTGGGGTCTGAAAATGTTGGCATCGGCCACTTACGCCAACGCAGCAGGTGGCATCACTTGGACCCCTTCGGTGCTGGTGTCCAAGGACGTCAAGGGCTATTCCCATGATGGTGCTTATTCACAAGGGCGCATGCTGTTTCGGCCTGCCCTTCGCGCCCAAATGGGGCAAAACTATTTCGCCGAGCTCCAGTACCACCGCTACAGCGGTGGTCAATACAACCTGATGCTGGACAGAGATTTTGTGAGTGTGGTGGCTGGGGCCAGTTTTTGAATCCGATGTGAACCCTGCATCACCGCTTTTTTAAACCCTCGCAGACCACCACCCAATCGCCCCGGGGGCGGGGCTCCCACAAAATGCAGGCATTCCCTTGTAGGAGCGACGCCCCCGTCGCGATCAAGCCCCGCAGACCACCTCGCATCGCCCCGAGGGCGGGGCTCCTACAAAATGCAGGCATCCCCTTGTAGGAGCGACGCCCCCGTCGCGATCAAGCCCCGCAGACCACCACACATCGCCCCGAGGGCGGGGCTCCCACAAAATGCAAGCATTCCCTTGCAGGAGCGACGCCCCCGTCGAGATCAAGCCTCGCAGACCACCCCATCGCCCCGAGGGCGGGGCTCCTACAAAATGCAGGCATCCCCTTGTAGGAGCGACGCCCCCGTCGCGATCAAGCCCCGCAGACCACCACGCATCGCCCCGAGGGCGGGGCTCCTACAAAATGCAGGCATTCCCTTGATAGGGGTAGGAAAGGCCAAGGCCTCCCCTCCCTCCGAACCGTGCGTGCAGTTTTCCCGCACACGGCTCTCCAGTCAGTGGTTTCCTCATCGGGATTGGCTCGCTTGCATTCGGGCCTGCGTCATGGTGAACAGCCCCAACTGCGCGAAGTACTCGTTTGGCCAGCGTTTGTGATCAACTTGGCTCTTCCCCATCCCCGGGCTCTTTTGCTGCTTGCGCAGCATCGCCCTCAACCTCCTGCGGATG
>NZ_CXON01000028.1:0-42821 GCF_001269405.1 Limnohabitans sp. 2KL-3 | reverse complement strand
GGCCCTCAGCGCATGCGCGGGCATGACGGAGNAAAAAAAAAAGAACCGCCATTGGCGCAGGTGTGGGGGCCGTTGGCGGCTCCATTTTGACGGGCGGCAGCGCGGCAGGCACCTTGGGTGGTGCGGCCGTGGGGGGTGTGGTTGGCCACGAAATCAACAAGAACACAAACTAGGCCCACACCATGCTTGAAACCATTGCGATCGTTTTGCTCTTGCTGTGGGTGGTTGGGCTGGTGTCTTCCTACACGCTGGGTGGCTTCATCCACATTTTGTTGGTCATCGCCGTGGTGACCCTGTTGGTGCGCTTGATTCAAGGCAGACGACTTTAGCAGGCGCTCAGGGGCCCTGTCTGCACAGGGCACCCTCCAACAACACCAAAGCCTGCACCTTGAACCCAAGGTGCAGGCTTTTGAATGGGCTGCTTCAGCGTACTTGCTTGGCACCCGTGACTTCAACTTCCACACGGCGATCCACGCGCAAACAAGTGATCAGGGCTTGGCCTGCCTTTTGACCTTTGCACTCGTCTGGCGAGGTGTCGGGCTGGCTCGAGCCCACGCCTTTGGCACTGACCTTGTTGGCCGGTACACCACCGACTTGGATCAGGTAATTCTGCACCGCTTCGGCCCGTCGCATCGAGAGTTTGTCGTTGTAAGCGGGCGTGCCCAAACGGTCGGTATGGCCAATCACCTGGATCGCCTCGACGTTCACCTCTTTGAGTTCGAGCAGCAGTTTGTCCAAAGCTTGCTTGCCATCGGTTTGCAGACGGTCTTGGTCAAAACCAAACAAAGAATCCGCTTGCAGTTTCACCTTGACCCAAGGTTTGGGTGCCGGGGCCGCCACGGGGGCCGCAACAGGTGCGGGCACCACGACGATGACCGGCTGGGCTGCGGGCGGCTGGGGTGCAGGTGCTTGCGCCACCATCGGGGCGGGCGTTGGGGCTACATAAGGGGTGTAGACCGTTTTGACCGAGGGCTGTGAACCGCCGAAACGGTAAACCAGGCCCACCGACACCATGTCCACATCACCCCGGTTGCCCACAGCGTCGTTGACTCGGTAGCGCTCGGCCTCCAGGCGCAGGGTCAAAGCGGGTGTGAAAGCGTACTGGGTGCCAACGCCGTATTTGTAATTTGTCTCGCGTTTGCGGGGCGAAGGGTCCAGCACGGTGACCGCACCGGTGCCACTGAAGGTGTCTTGGGTTTGCGCATAAGCAGCCCCCACACGCCCCAGCAAGGACCAACGCTCGGTGATGGGCAAAGTGGCCACCACGTCCAGATTCAGGCCCTTGATGCGGGCGCGGCCCGTCAAACTGCCAGACGGAACGGTGTTGGCCACAAAGTCAAAATGGCCCAAATCAAAGTAGCCTGCCTCGACCGCCCAGGTCGGGTTGATCGGCATGCCAATGAAGGCTTTGTAGCCCATGCCCCGTCGGTCCTCGGTCAAGCTGTCCGTGGTGAAACCAGCGCCCAGCAGGCTTTGTGTGATGCGGGCGTTGTCGATGTTGGCGCGAGACTCGCCCGCACTGATGCCCATGTACATGCCCGTGTTCACGGGGGCGTCCTGAGCATGCAGCATCGGGGTGGTCAAGACCACCAAAGCCGCCAGCACCGGACCTTGTTTGAAAGTCAATCGTTTCATTTCTTTTTCTCCAAAAAACAGGCGAAATGCCTCTACCGAAAGGGGAAGGCTTGCTCACGGTGTGGGCAAGGTGATGGTGCAGGCGTCACAGGTGATGGCCGCCGCTGCCGGGCCTTGGTTCAGGGCTCGGCCCTCCAAAGTGGCACCGGTTTGCAAGGTCACGGCCGTGCCTGCCAGCAAAGTGCCTTTCATGACCGAATTGACGCCCAGGGTGATGGCGCTGCCCGCCGTCCAGAACACTTGGCTGGCTTTGGCACCGCCGCTCAGCACGATTTGGCTGGTCGACAAGGTGGTGATCGAGGTGGCGCTGCGCAACAAAAACACGGCGTTCGGATCGCCTTGGGCGTCCAAGGTCAAGGCACCACCGGCAGACAAATCCAGCGAGGTCAGGGACTCGTACAGACCCGGGTACAAGGTCAGGCCTGCCAAGTTGGTGGTCACCGACACAGGGGTACCGCGCACGGCATGGTTGGCATTGGCAAAAGCGGCCAAGGCGTCGGTTTTGGCTTGGCTCAACAGCACCCCATCGGGCAAGGCACAGGCCGGACCGGTGCTGTCCACCGCATAAATTTGCCCCACCACTTCAGGGCAAGTGAGCGGCGAGCTGAAGCCGGTGATGTTGGCCCCGGTGTCCGGCGTCAAGCCCACATGGCCCACGATGGTGGATGTGGGAATGTTGGTCACAGATGCGGAGGCCAGAATGGCAAAACCAGACGATGCGCCCAAAACGACGGGCACCTGGCAAGTGGCGTTGCCCGTGGTGAACGACCAGACCTTGTCGCTGGCCAGTGCGTTGTTGGCCAAGTCTTTCACGCCCAAAGTGCCCGAGCGGACCGTGGCGGTGTAAGCGGTCTGGGCACTCAGCATGGAGCCGGGGTTCATGGAGACGGTGTTCGTCAGGGGGTCGTAACTGAGCACCAGACCCACTGCGGCACCCGGCGCACTTGTTGGGGCCAAAGTCAGGGTGGACGTGGTCAGGCTCAAGGGGTCCATGGCCTCGCTGAATTGGGCGGTCAGGGTGGGGTTGATGCAAATGCCCAAATTGCCTGGTGCGGGCAAAGTCAAGCTGACCAAGGGTGGCGTGCTGTCGAGCGCATTGGCGGTGGAAAATGTCCAGACCGTGTTGGCCGCCAAGGGATTGCCGGCCAAATCCGTGGCCAGCGTGCTGACCGTGGCTGTGAAATCGGTGTTGGCAGGCAGCAGCGCCGGGTTGGTCGGTGTGAATGTGGCCGTGCGAGCCCCGACGGCATAACTCACCGTGCCACTGATGGGGACATTGCCCACGCTGGCGTTGAGCATCAGGCTGGCGGTGTTGAGCGACAAGGGCGCCATGTCTTCATTGAAGCTCACCGTGATCTGCGCATTGGTGGCCGCCACAGCGTTCAAGGCCGGAACAAAACCCGTCACCAAGGGGGCTTGGGTGTCGGCCGAAGCAGCGGTTTCAAACGACCACACAAAATCACTGGCCAGGGGCACCCCCAATGCATCCTGGGCCCCCGTGGTCACGGTGGCCACACACAAGGTGCTGGCGGGCAACAAGCCAAGCGGCACAAAGCTCACCACACGGCTGTTTGGCTCATAGGTCACCGTGCCGGCAACCGGCGAAGCCGAGGGGCAGGCCAACAAAACAGTGCCTGTATTCAGTGTCGCGGGGTCCATGGGCTTGTTGAAGGTGGCGGCCAACTGCGTGTTGGTCGCCACGCCAGTGACCGCCGGTTGACGGGCCAAGGGTGCTGTTGCACTGACACTGGGAACCAGAGCAGGTCCGGTGCCCAGGCCCAAAATCGGATCTTTGCCGCCGCCACAAGCGGTCAAAGTGACCGCAGACACCAAGGCCAACACGCCAGCGAGATGGCCAGAACGCAAGAGGGAGTGACTCATGAGGGAATTCCTTGAAATGAGCGTCAATTCGTTGAACTTCAAAAGGGACAGTTCGCCGGTACTTGAGGTGCGCCCTGCGCAAGGTCAAATGGCCCAAGCGATTCGGCCTTCAAGGCGTTTTGGCTTGTTCAAGCATCAGGATGTCCAGCTGAATCTGCTCTTTGAGAACGTCCCAAAAAGCCTGTGTCTGGAAACTTCTGGCCCATACCCCAAAGGCCACACCCAAGCCCAAAAAGAGCGACGGCAGCCCCCACATGACCCCGATGTAGCGGCCATCCACAACGGGCAAGGCGCTCCAGAGCAAGATCGCCAGGCCTGAAAAAGTCAGGCCCAGCATGAGGCTGGCTGCGCTGAGCACATACAAGGCCCAGCGGCATCTCAATCTGCGCAAATGTTGAGCCCATGCCCAGCTTGCAAAATCGGCATACGCCTTGGCATGCCCTTTGTACAAATCTGGGGACAAGGCCAACAACTTGAACAGCAGCTTGAGCATCAGGGTTGACGCGAGCGCAACAACCAAGAAGCAGCCATGGCCGCCAGAGCACCTGTGCCTGCCGCGATCAAGATGGCATTGAGGGGTTGGTGCTGGACGAAATGCGCGGCCGTCACGCGAACGTGGTGGGCTTCGTTTTCAATTTTGTGCTTCACATCGGCAGCGGCATCCATGCCGACATCGCCCATGTGGTTGAGCTCATCTTTGATGCGGTGGCTCACACGCTCCATCACCGGACGCGCTTCTTTGATCGCGTCGTTGACGTGGCTGGACACATTGGCACCCATGGACGAAATTTTTTCCTGAGCCGTTTTGGAATCTGACATACAAGCCTTTGAAGTGAATGAAAACCAAGGAGACGTGTTCACTTTAAAAGCCCATTGCGCTGGGGTCTGTGGTGTGGCGCACGCACCCACGCATTCTTGGGTTGGCCCTCCAAGCTGTGTGTCCCGGCACCCCGTCGTCGTGCCCGGCGGGGTCAATAACCACAATTGAAACAAGCTGTTGATTGATGCAAGTCAATCAGTGCCCTGGCTGCTGGTGCAAGATGATTTCAAGACCCTGCACTGCTTGACTCCAAAGCAAGGGCCGAATCGGTTTTTTACAAAAGGCTTCATGAGACGATTTGCAAATCCGTCCATCACACGGTCATGCCTTCAGGCGAGTTCGCCCCGAGTGCCAGCATGATGGACACCCTGACGCGTCCGGCCAACACAATTTTGTCCTGCTTGCCCGAGGCCGATTGGCAGCGCCTAAGGCCCCTGCTGAGCTTGGTCAATCTGCCCTCTGGGCAATCTTTGCACGAGGCAGGCAGCCGTTTTCAGCATGTGTACTTTCCCTTGCTGGGCATCGTGGCCTTGCATGGTTTGGTAGAAAACGGTGACTCGTCCGTGCTGTCTTTGGTGGGCCACGAAGGCTTTGTGGGGGTGTCGAGCTTCATGGGGGGTCAATCCACCACCAGCCATGCCACGGTGTTGTTGGCGGGCACCTTTTTGCGCATGCGTGCGGTGGATTTGCTGCAAGAGTTTGAACACTCCACGCCCTTGCTGCATGTGCTGCTGCGCTACACACAAGCGCTCATCACGCAAATGGCACAAACCTCGGTGTGCAACCGCCATCACACCGTCGAAAACGCCTTCAGCCGATTTTTGCTCTTGTGCCTGGACCGCTCCGCAGACAAAGAACTGCTGCTGACCCATGACAAAGTCGCCACCTTGTTGGGCGTTCGGCGTGTCGGGGTGAGCGAAGCGGCCAAGCGCCTGGAGCGACAAGGATTGATCCGTTACTCTCGAGGGCACATTCAGCTGCTCGATCGCACGGGTCTGGAGCAAAGCACTTGTGAATGCTACAAAGTGATCAAGACCGAATACGATCGCTTGTTGCCCAAGCTGATGGCCCAATGACAAAGCCCCCCACATGACCGCCACGATTGCCGCTGTTGACTGACGATTCCGGGGCCTCACCCCTTGAGGGTCCGCGCATTGTGGGCATCGGTGCGTCAGCCGGAGGGCTTGACGCTCTGGAAAAATTCTTCGCCCATGTGCCCTTGGACACAGGCCTGGCCTTTGTGGTGGTGCAGCACACCAGTGCGCAGTACAAAACCTTGTTGGCCTCTTTGTTGCAGACCGTGACCCGTTTGCCCGTGCAAGACGCCCACAACGGCCTTGTGTTGAAACCCGACACTGTGCATGTGATGCCCACCGGCGGCGAACTCACCGTAGAGCGCGGTTGCCTGCATTTTCAGGTGGCCCCCAAAGCGCAGGGCCTGCACTGGCCCATCGATGACTTTTTGAAGTCTTTGGCGCTGGACCAACAAGATCGGGCTGTGGGGGTGATTTTGTCGGGCATGGGCAACGATGGGGTGCAGGGCATGCAAGCCATTCATGCAGCGGGCGGCTTGTGCTTGGTGCAGCAACCCGAGACCGCCGCGTTTGCCTCCATGCCACAAAGTGCCATCGATGCCGGAGGCATCGATGCGGTGGCCTCGCCCGAAGACCTGCCCCTGTGCCTGCTGCAAAAAGCCGCGTCCATGGGCACCACGTCAACACCCCCTGCCCCCAGCGCCGACTCAGACACTGACACGACAAGCTCAAGGCCAGTCGATGGATTGCGGGCCATTGTGGACATGCTGAACCAGCAACTGCACCACGACTTTTCTCTGTATAAGCCCAGCACTTTGCAACGCCGGGTGGAGCGGCGCATGCATGTGCACCAATTGAGCCGCATGGCCGACTATGTGCAACATCTTGAGGACAACCCGCAAGAGTTGAAGTTGCTGTTTTCGGAAATGCTGATCGGGGTCACCTCGTTCTTCAGGGACCCGCCAATTTGGCAAGATCTGGCAAGCCATGTTTTCCCCAAATGGCTTGACGCAGCACAGCAGCCCAGTGTGAGGGCTTGGGTCTTGGGTTGCTCCACCGGCGAAGAAGCCTACAGCCTGGCCATGGCCTTGCGCGAATCGCAAGACCTGGCTTCAGGCCCACGCAGGGCCGTGCAAATTTACGCCACCGACCTCAATCCTGCGGCCATCGCCTTGGCCCGCAAAGGCTGGTACAGCGCAGCGGCTTTGGCCTCTGTCAGCCCAGAACGGCGTGAGCGGTTTTTCATCCCCAAAGACGGTGGTTACACGGTTCATCCCGACATCCGGTCCATGGTCATGTTTGCCCAACACGATGTGATTGTTGACCCGCCTTTCACGCAACTGGACTTGTTGATGTGCCGCAATGTGCTGATTTATTTCAGCGCCTTGCTGCAACGGCGTTTGATGCCCCTGTTTCATTTCAGCTTGCGCAATGCAGGCGTCTTGGTGCTGGGCAGCGCAGAAACAGTCGGGCGATCGCAACATTTGTTCACATCACTGATCCCGGGCTCGCGCATTTATGGCCGCATGGCGCAAAGTGCGCCCACCGACTCGCTGGTGTTCCCGGTTCAACGCCGCCTCGACGCGCGACCCACCCACAAGGAACTGACCGTGTCCTCAGCCCCCACCACTCCCCCGCACAACCTGCAATCGCTGGCCGATCATGTGTTGCTGCAAACCTTCTCACCGGCGGCTGTCTTGGTCAACGCCTCGGGCGACATTCTCTACATCAGCGGCCATACAGGTGCTTACCTGGAGCCCGCTGCGGGCAAAGCCAATTGGAATGTGCATGTCATGCTGCGCCCAGCCTGGCGAGCTCAAGTGGCCGTGGCCTTGCGCCAGGCTTTGCAGGACCAGCAAACCGTGGTCCTCAATGCCCTGCCCCTGCAAGCGGTGGCAGATCGGCAACTGCAAATCACGGTGCACCCCTTGCAAGAGCCCAAGGGTCTGGAAGGCACCGCCATGCTGATATTCCAAGAGATGCCCCGTCTGGCTGCCCTGGCCCTGCCCGACAAGGCCACAGGGAACAAAGACCCCGTGCAACAGGCCGAACTGCAAATGGCCCGCGATGAAATGCAGACCTTGCGCCAGGAAATGAGCAGCTCCAAAAACCAGATGCATGCGCTCAACGAATCGCTCAAAGCCAGCAACGAAGAACTCCAGGCGGCCAACGAGGAACTGACCACGGCCAAAGAAGAGGGTCAGTCCATGAACGAGGAGTTGCAAACCATCAACAGTGAACTGCAAACACGACTGGACGATTTGGCGCTGGCGCAAAGCGACATGCAAAACCTGCTCAACAGCACCGACATCGCCACGCTGTTTCTGGACAACGGGCTGAATGTGCGCCGCTACACCGAACAAGCGGTGCCCATCTTTCACCTGCGTGAGTCCGATGTGGGTAGACCTTTGAGTGATTTGGCCAACACATTGAACTACCCAGGTTTGCTGCACGATGTGCAAGCCACCTTGCAATCCCTGACCGCCCACACCCAAGCGGTCAGCGCGGCAGACGGTCGTTGGTTTTCGGTGCGCATCATGCCCTACAAGACGCTGGCCAACACCGTCAATGGTGCGGTGCTGACTTTTGTGGACATCAGCACGGCCAAGGCCTTGGAGTTTCGTTTGCGCGAAGCCAATTGAACCTCAATCCAACCGGAACACCCCATGAACCAGCCATCAATGTCCAGCACGCCGACCCCACCCAGCTTGCGTGAACGAGCCCGCACCCAGCTTTCAAGCAACGCCCATGACGCCCTGGTGGGCCGCGATGCCAGCTCGGCCCTCAAGGTCTTGTTTGACTTGGCCTCCTCGCCAGACACGGCGCACGACGCTCTGGCTTTGCTGCACGAGTTGCAGGTGCACCAAGTGGAGTTGGACCTGCAAAACGAAGAACTGTTGGCTTCACGCGCCGAGCTGGAGTCAACCTGCCAGCGCCAGCAACTGTTGCACGACGCCTGGCCCAGTGCCCACATCACGCTCGACGCTGCAGGTGCTGTGCTGGCCTGCAATGCCCAGGCCTTGGCCTGTTTGCAGCAAACGCTGCCCACCTTGCAAGGCACGCCTTTGGCCTCATGGCTGCCCATCCAGGACACCCCCCGCCTTCAAGCCTGGCTGTCCCAAGTTCAGCAGACCCACACCCACCAAAGCCTGCAATTGACTTTGACCGTGCGTGGCCGAGCCCCACAAACCGTGTGCGCTGCGGCCTGCCCCAACCCCTTGGCCCCTGGGGTGCTGATCACTTGGGTCGATGTACCGCCCATCGAATGAAGCCCCTTGGTGGTGCAGCGCACCGACCACACAGCCATTGCTTTCTACGATGAAGAGGCTTGAACAGAAGGCTAATTCAGCTCCTGTTCACGCATGGGGCCAGGCCTTGGCTTGGTCGTTCTGACTGACTGCACGATAGGACTTCATATGATTCAAAAAACGACCTGGGCCGCATTGGCCGCTTCTTTGGTGTTGCTGGCTGCTTCTGGCTGCGCGGTCTCGCGCGGACAAGAGTCCATGGGGGCTTACGTGGACGACACAGGCATCACCACCTTGGTCAAGTCGCGCTTTTTTGAGGACAAGGATGTGGCAGGCACCGCCATCAGTGTCGAAACACTGAACGGCACAGTCATGCTGTCTGGCTTTGCCAAAAGCGCCTTGGAACGCAACAAGGCCGAGACCATTGCACGCGGGGTCAGAGGCGTGACCTCGGTGAAAAACGAGATCGCGGTTCGGCCCTGAGCCCCGCGCATCCAGCTGACCCAGCACCGAACTTGGCCAGCATGAACCCAGCGCCCAAGGCCTGAACCCCCAAGGCCTCGCGGGCGCGGCCACAGTTCGTGGCGGACACGATCTGGGCACTTGAAAAATGCACGCGTTTGCGTGCATTTTTCATGGTGCAAGGGGCATCTCAAACACCGCACGCAGCGGCAAGGTGTCGGGCAACACATAAACCACGCCGATGTGCTGCGCAAACGTGGGCACCACCACCTTTTGCCAAAAGGCCACCGGCACATTGATGCAACCATAAGAGATGCGGTTATCGTCCGGCTCAGGACTGGCCAGGCGTTGCAGGCGGCGCTCTTTCGCTGGATGACGGCGAACCGGGTGCAAGGAGATGCCCTGCTCGTAGTCCACCCACAAAATGGCTTGATCGGCCACATTGCGCCCCATGGTCGCCACAAATCGGCCGGCTGGGGTGGTGCGCTCCCAGGGCTGAATGCTCGACAGGGGTCGGTCGCCAATACCGGCCACCCCCTCGTCGCCACGGGCCAGCCCCAACAAGGCGGGTGAGGCCCCTTGCAAATGACCATGGCGGTCAAACACAAACACCCTGGCGTGGTGTTTATCGACCAGCACAAAAGGCAATGCCTGGTGGTCACCCGACTGCATCACCCCATGGGCCACGGCCCGAACTTCGGCAGAAGGCCGTTCTTGGCCAAAGTCAATGGACTGGACCTGCGCCAGAACTGGCGTGTGCAAAGACACCAGCATCACGGCGCTGGCCCAGATGGGTGTGCCCAAAACCAGCGCAGCGGCCACTCCCGGACGACGCCAAGTCCAGCGTTGTGGGCGGTGGAGTGAAGCAGTCACGGAACTCAAGGGCGCAGGACCTCAGGGGCTCAATTGCGGTCTTGCTTGCGTGGCAGAACAGGCGTTGCAAGGGGCCGCGTCAAAGGCTTGAGCGCTGGGGTGGTTTGTGGACTTGAAGGGGGTGTGGTGGCAGCTCGGCTTGGCGTGGCCTGGGCGGGCCGCACAGGCACGGGCGTGAGCGCCTGAGCCTCCGGCACCACCACAGGGCCTGGCACGGTGGCCGTGGGCGGGATCAGGCCCAACACAACTGGAAAGTCATCTGACGGCGCAACCGGGGGAATCGACGCCTCGTTGGGCACAGTGACTTGCGGGGGGATCGCGACCTCGGGGGGCACGACCACCTCAGGTGGCACCACCACCACCGGCGGCACCACTACGTCTGGGGGAATCACCACATCGGGTGGCACCACCACGAGTGGAGGCACCACGGCCGGGGTGATGCTCAGTGCACCATTGACATAACTGATGCTGTAGTTGCCCGGCGTGAAGGTGCCGCCTGTGGCGTCGCTGGCGGTGATGGCATAAGGGCTGCCGGCCACCGATGCCGTGGCCAACTGGCCTGGGCTGCTCAGGGCCACAGTGCCCACGGTCTCGCCGTTGACCAAGGCGCTGGTCACAAAACCGGTCAAAGCCGGTGTTTGCCCATACACCTTGCTCAGGTCCTGCGCCGTGATCGTCAGCGCGGCTGGGGTGATGCTCAGTGCACCATTGACATAACTGATGCTGTAGTTGCCCGGCGTGAAAGTGCCGCCTGTGGCGTCGCTGGCGGTGATGGCATAAGGGCTGCCGGCCACCGCTGCCGTGGCCGACTGGCCGGGGCTGCTCAAGGTCACACTGCCCACGGTCTCGCCGTTGACCAAAGCACTGGTGCTGAAACCCGTCAAGGCGGGGGTCTGCCCATACACCTTGCTCAGATCCTGCGCCGTGATCGTCAGCGCGGCCGGGGTGATGGTGCCCGGGGCCGTGAGCACCGAGACGGCATAGTTCTGGCCCCCATGGCCATCGGTCACGGTGTAGCTCCCGCTGGTCACCAAGGTGCTGTTGCCGGTGCCCAGCACGTCTTGGCTGGCAAATTCCTGACTCAACACGCCATTCAAAGTGTCTGTGGTTTGCAAGCCTGTCACCGTGGGCACCCCCACCGACTGGGTGCTGCCGTTATAGGCCCGCACATCGGTCACGGCTGAGACGGTCAAGGGGCGGACCAGCACATCGGCACGGGCCTGGTAAGTGCCCGCAGGTGTTCCAAAGGGCGCAAACAAATCGTAGGCCGCCTCCAAAAAGGTGGTCTCAAAGACGATGGGCTTGGCCGTGCCAACGTGGCGGGTGTCAAATTGCGCGGCGCTGACCGACCCCAAAGCCACCGGGGGCGCAACGCTGGTCACATCGGGCAACAGGCCACTGACTGTGGCGCTGGGGGTGCCGTCGTAGATTTTGTTGTCTCCTTTGCCAAACACCCAGGCCTTGGCGTTGAGGGTGCCGCCACCGGTGAGCTTGTTGGCATAGGCCAGAATTTCAGCGCTGGTGCTGGCGTAGCTGACGGGGTTGAAACGCACATCGAGTTGGCCCGTGGTCAGCGTCAGGCAATTGAGGCTGCAGCTGATGTTGACGGTGCCCGCAGCCACCCCGGGGCCCGTGCCATCGTTGTCGGCGCGAAACACCATGTTGCCGGTGGTCACGGTGGCGGGCGCAGCCACCATGACGTCTCGGCCAGCCACAGCCGTCAATTGGCCTGTCGTGATGGTGGTGGCCGCGTTCAGGGCCACATCCTGCACGGCGGTGAAGCTGAGCTGGCCCGTGGTCGTGGTCACGGCCGCATCCACCTGGACGTTGCGACCGGCTGTCACGGCCAAGCTGCCGTCGGTGGCGGTGATGGCTTGGTTCACCCGCACATCGCGTGCGGCGTTCAGGCTCAGGGTGGTGGGGGCCGTCCAGACAATGGCCGCATTCACCTGAATATCGCCCAAACCCCCGCCACTCACGCCCGCATTGGTGGTGGTCACGGTGACGTTGGTGCCGCCCAAAGCGGTGACCAAATCGGCCACATTGATTTGTGCCGCACCTGTGCCCGAATCGGGCATAAACACATTGCCCACCAGGCTGGCACCGGTCGTGGCCGACGAAGAAATGGTCACATCGGCGGGGTCCAGCAACCAAGTGCCTGTTGGGCCTTGCGGCGCCTGCGTGTCAACCCTCAAGCCTTGCACATTCAGCCCGTGCGCCGACGTTTCAACCATGCCACCCGCCCCCCCTTGGGGACCGCCACGCGCCAAGATCTGCCCACCTGCACGCACCGAATCGGTGGCCCACAGCACCACCTGTCCGCCTGGCCCTCGCGCCGTCGCATTGGCACGGATGAGCGAGTCCGGGCTCATGTACACGGCCGAGGCGGCGGGCAGATCCGGGTTTTTGCCCTGAAAACCACCCCCCACCAAAACCGCGCCCCCGCCCAGCCCGCCTGACGCATCAATTTGCGCCGAGAACAGACCCACATGCTGCCCCAGGGCGGTCACGCTGCCCCCCTGCTGGCCTGCGCCACCGCGCACATCCAACTGCCCGCCCAAGTTCACCGTGCCACTGTCGGGACTGCCCAACAAAACAATGCGGCCTTGCTGGTTTTCCAGCGTTTGCGCCTGCAACACACCGGTGTTGTTGACCGCATTGCCCAGCAACTGACCAGCCGCCTGTGTGCTCATGAGCACGGTGCCGCCATCGGCTTGCAACAAGCCCGCATTGGACAACAAGGCTTGCGCGACCCCTTGGTCAACGGCCACATTCAGCAAGCCGTCCCCCAAAAGCGACAGGGTCACCACTTGACCGGCCGCCAAGGCCACCGAACCCAGCTGAGCCTTGACCACGCCTTCGTTGTGGACACTGCGGCTGAGCAAAGCCACATAGCCGCCGTCTGCAGCTTGGAGCTGCCCCTGGTTGACGATGTTGCCCGGACCTGCGCCGTCAAAACGGTAACGACCCGCCAGAAAATCGGCATCGCTCAGGCCCAGTGTCGAGGCGACCAAGCCGCCCACACTGACCGAAGCCCCGGCCCCAAACAAAACCCCTTGAGGGTTGATCAAAAAGACCTGACCGTTGGCGGTCAAACTGCCCTGGATCACCGAAGGCTCTGGCCCCAGCACGCGGTTAAGCGCCAGCGCGTGCCGGTTGGGCTGAACAAAACGCACCGATTCACCGGGCAAGATGCCAAAGCTTTGCCAATTGAGCACCACTTGGGGCGTGGTTTGGGTGACCGTCAGCTGACCCGGCAGGCCACCCCAACTGGCTTGCCCTCCACTCACCACGCCCCCACTGGGCAGGGCCTGCGCCACACCCGACCAGGCCAACATCAGGGCCCAAGACAATTTTCGCCAGCCCAGGCCCGAGCGGCCCCCCCGGCTGCAGCGGCCACCGGCGGCTGCCCGGCGGGCGGTGACGCTCACCGCTTGAAAGACCCAGCCGGTGGGGAAAACTGAGTGGGTTCGAAGTGGCTGTATGGTGGACATGGTGTTTTCTCGCAAGGAATGGAAGGGGCGCAGTAAAGCAAGGGGCGGCATCGGCCATTCAGAAATATTTGACGCCCTGAATCCAGAAACGGCCTGAGCGGTCTGGCGCAGAAACGGCGTCGGCATTGCCCAATTTGCGGGCGTAAAACGCCTTGACTGAAAAGTCACGCGTCTGTGTCCAATAAACCCCCACACCGGCACCGCTGAGGTGGCGGTGGGTCGGTGTGCTGGTCCAGGGGCTGTGGTTGAGCTTGACCACACCCGCATCGACAAAAGCCGCCAGATGCACCTGCCCATTTGCCGGTGCCAAGCCCAGCCATTGCTGCCTGACTTCAAGGGTCAGCAAGTAACCTTCGTCGGCAGCCGCTTCGCCCTCGGGATAAGCGCGCACCCCGTACATGCCCCCCAAGGCCATTTTTTCTGAAACATCCAGATTTTGAGAGGCCATCTGCCCACTGAGCGAAGTCCACAAGGTCAGCCCCTGACGCACTTGCTGCATACGGGATACGGCAAATGACAGTTTGTTGAAGTGGCCGTTGGTGTCGGCCGTGCTGGCGTCCAGCGCCCGTGCTGCGGGCGTCTGAATGTCCACATGGCCAGTCGACCAGGCCAAGGAATAGGTGTTCAGACCGCCAGCACCTAGCCCATCGCGTTGGTCGCCATACAAGGACACCGTGGCCACTTGCGCCTGTTTGTCCGTGACCAAGGCCATGGCCTCCAAGCGGTCCTGAAACACCTTGTGGTCCCAGCTCAAGCCCACATTCATGTTGGATTGCCGAGAACGGCGCAAGGGGTAGCTGGCAAACAAGGTGGTGATTCGGGCGTGACCCTGGGCCTGCAGGGGCTCAAACTCATGGCCCAACTGGTACGACAAGTCGCTGTAAGCCAGCCCCAAACGCGCTCGGCCCAGGGGGGCTTGGTACGCGGCGCGCAGGTAATTCAAACCCTCACCCGAGCTCAGTCCGCGCAAGGTCAACAAGTCACCCCGTCCGCTGGGGTTGTTCAAATGGACCGTGGCACCGGCCCGGTATTCGCCCGTGTAACGGTTGCCTGCGTTGTCGGCGTCCAGACTGCCACTGACCAAGGGGCCGGGCTTGAGTTCCACCACCAGGTCGGACAAACCCCTTGATGCGCCCGGCATCAAGGTGGAGCGAACCTGGACACCCGGCACATCGGACAACAACAAGAGGCGCTCTTCCAGCGGCTGCGCCATGATCACATCCCCGTAGTTCAAGTCAGCCAGCAAGGACCGGGGCAGTTGATCGTCCAGGTCACTGCTGTTGTTCAGGGTGATCTGGCCATATTGCCCTTCCAACACCACAAGGGTCACCGCCCCGTTTTGAACTTCCTGGGCTGGCAAATAAGCCTGGGCCACCCCATAGCCCCGCTGCCGATAATGCTGGGTGATTTTGTCGGCCATCTCACCGAGCACCCTCAAACTCAGGGATTGGCCTGGCTCAAAACCTGCAACCTTGACCAATTCGGCCTCGGTGTAGGCGCTGGCACCGGTCACATTCAAGCGTTGTGCCACAAAAACCGCCGCAGGGGCTGGCAAACCGGATGCAGGCTTGGGTGTTGGCAAGTCCAGCTGGGGCGCACGCTGTGGCGCAGCGGGCAGCAGCGGCATTTGCTGCAACAGCCCACCTGCACTGGGCAGGGTTTGGGCCATCAAACCACTTGACACCATGAGCAAAAGGCAAGGGCTCCAGGGGTTTGTTTGCATAAGCACTTTCGATGTCAAAAAATAGAGAACAAAGTCATGCCATCAGGCTAAAGGCCACACCCAAAGTGGACAGTGCGCTGTGGCACACACCCCCCGATTCAGGGCCACAAGACCCCCTGAAAATGAAAAGAACTTGCCCGACCTCGCCGGGGGACCTTTGCCTTAAACTTCACGCCCATGAGCCTTGTTGAACACCCCATCCGCAGCCAATACGAAGACTTCATGCGCCACGTCTACACCACAGGCGTGCAAAAAGGCGACCGCACCGGCACCGGCACGCGCAGTGTGTTTGGCCACCAAATGCGTTTTGATCTGAATGAAGGCTTCCCGCTGGTGACCACCAAGAAGGTGTTTTTGCGGGCCATCATCGTGGAGCTGCTGTGGTTTTTGCGCGGCGACAGCAACGTGAAATGGCTGCAAGAGCGCGGTTGCACCATCTGGGACGAATGGGCGCGTGAAGACGGCTCGCTCGGCCCGGTGTATGGGGTGCAATGGCGCAGCTGGCCGACACCGGGCGGCGGCCACATCGACCAGATGCAGCAGGTCATGGACACACTCAAAAACAACCCCGACAGCCGCCGCATCATCGTGAGTGCCTGGAACGTGGCTGAGCTGGACCAAATGGCCCTCATGCCTTGCCATGCCTTGTTCCAGTTTTATGTGGCCCCACCACAAAACCCCGGTGAAAAAGCCAAACTCAGCTGCCAGCTGTACCAGCGCAGCGCCGACATCTTTTTGGGCGTGCCCTTCAACATCGCCAGTTACGCCTTGCTCACCCACATGGTGGCCCAGCAATGCGACATGGACGTGGGCGACTTCATCTGGACCGGTGGTGATTGCCATATTTACGCGAATCACCACGAGCAAGTCGAGCTGCAGCTCAGCCGCTCGCCCATGGCTTACCCCACACTGCACATCAAGCGCAAACCTGCGTCGATCTTTGATTACGCATTTGAGGACTTCGAGGTCGTGGGCTACGAATGCCACCCCGCCATCAAAGCCCCGGTGGCGGTTTGAGACCCAATTCGATGAAGCTGCACCTGATTTACGCCCGCGCCCGCAATGGCGTCATCGGCAAGAACAACCAGATGCCTTGGCACCTGCCCGAAGACTTGGCGCACTTCAAGCGCGTCACTTTAGGCCAGCCGGTCATCATGGGGCGCAAGACCTGGGACTCTCTGCCCCCCCGGTTTCGCCCACTGCCCGGTCGCCTGAACATCGTCATCACACGCCAGACCGACTGGCAGGCCGATGGCGCACTTCGGGCAGGCTCCATCGAAGAGGCCATGCGTCTGTGTGGCGATGTGCCCGATGCCTGGATCATGGGTGGCGCCGACATTTACCGCCAGGCCGAACCATTGGCCCATACCGCCGTGGTCACTGAAATTGAACTCGATGTCGAAGGCGATGCCTTCGCCCCCGAATTCGGCCCAGATTGGCATGAAGTGCAGCGTGAATCGCATGTTTCGGCACAAGGCCTGCACTTCAGTTTTGTCCATTACCAACACACCCCTTAAGGAATCCTCACATGTCAGGACACGGTTTTCACGTGCACGGCCCGCACGACCACGAACTCGAGCACGCCGCCCAAGGCCATGGCGGCAGTCACACCAACAGCATTGCCATGTTCACGGCGGTCATTGCCACAGTGGGTGCATTGTTTGGTTACATGGGTGGGGCCACACAGGCCAATGCAGGTCTGTACAAAAACAACGCCGCCATCAAAAAGACCGAGGCGTCCAACCAGTGGAACTATTACCAAGCCAAGAGTAGCAAGCAAAACCTGAGCGAATTGGCGCTGGAGTTGGCACCTGCGAGCCGAAAAGACTTTTACGTCGACGAAATCAAACGCTACAAGGGCGAAAAAGCCGAGATCAAAGTGGCCGCTGAAAAGTTGGAAGCCGAATCCAAGTCATGGGATCAGCAATCGGATGAGCAGATGCACCAACACCACCGTTGGGCCCAGGCCACCACCGTCTTGCAAGTGGCCATTGCCATGGCCGCCATTGCCCTGTTGTCCAAGAAAAAGTGGCTCGAATACGTGATGTACGGCGCGGGTGCTGTGGGCGTGATCATCGGCGGCCTGGCTGCTTTGCACATTTAAGGGGCTTCATGAAAATTGCCACTTGGAATGTGAACTCCTTGTCGGTGCGCCTGCCTCAGGTGCTCGATTGGCTGGCCGCACAAAAAGCCGAGGGCGGTGTGGATGTGCTGGCCTTGCAAGAACTCAAACTCACCGACGACAAGTTTCCCGCCGCCGCATTGGCCGAGGCCGGATACCAAGCGCAGTGGTTTGGCCAAAAAACCTACAACGGCGTGGCCTTGATTTCCAGCACTTCGGGCCACGATGTGGTCAAGAACATTCCGGGCTTCGAAGACGACATGTCCCGGGTGATTGCGGCCACTTACCCGGATGGCCTGGGTGGTGAAATTCGGGTGATTGGTGCTTACTTTCCCAATGGCCAGGCCCCCGACAGCGACAAGTTTGTCTACAAAATGCGTTGGTTGGATGCGCTGCGCGAGTGGGTCGCCAGCGAGATGCAAAAACACCCGAACTTGGTGCTGCTGGGTGACTACAACATCACCTTTGACGAACTCGACATGTGGGACCCGGTGGGCCTGAAGGACACGATCCACTGCACCGTCGCCGAACGTGAAAAGCTGCAAGCCCTGATCGACCTGGGCCTGACCGACAGCTTCCGGCTGTTTGAGCAGCCTGAAAAAAGCTACAGCTGGTGGGACTACCGCGAGTTTGCGTTCCGACGCAACCGGGGCCTGCGGATTGACCATATTTTGATTTCCCAAGCCCTCAAAGCCCGGGCCACGGCTTGCGTGATTGACCGTGCGCCCCGCAAAAACGAGCGCCCCAGCGACCACGCGCCCGTGGTCATCACGCTCTAAGGCCATGGGTCCGGCCCTGTGAAGTTTGTACAGGGGAAGGCCCCGCATTTTGTGGGAGTCTCTTGATTTTGTGGGAGCCCCTGCATTTTGTGGGAGCCCCGCCCTCGGGGCGATGGGTGGTGGTCTGCAAGGGTGATCGCGACGAGGGCGTCGCTCCTACAAGGGAAGGCCCCGCATTTTTTGGAGGCCCAGTATTTTTTGGGAGCCCCTGGATTTTGTAGGAGCCCCGCCCTCGGGGCGATGGGTGGTGGTCTGCGAGGGTGATCGCGACGAGGGCGTCTCTCCTACAAGGGAATGCCCCGCATTTTTTGGAGGCCCCGCATTTTGTGGGAGCCCCTGGATTTTGTAGGAGCCCCGCCCTCGGGGCGATTCTTGGTGGTCTACGAGGGTGATTACAAAAATTTACCCTTTTTTATTTTAAAAAACCAAAAAATGAATCGTAATTTTTAAAATCAGAAAAACTTCTGATTTTGACAATGCCCTTTCTCAAACACCCTCTGGTCCGTGCTGTCTGCCTCGCGCAATCGCTCATCTTGATGGTTCCAGCGGCCCCCGTTTACGCGGCCAGCACCAAAACCATCACCTGTGACAGCCGCGATTTCGAACGTGTGCGTTGCGACATCAGCAACAAAAGCGTGCGACTCAAACGGCAACTGTCGGTGTCATCCTGCCGCGAAGGGCGTGATTGGGGTTACGACAAACGCGGGGTGTGGGTGGACAACGGCTGCGAAGCCGAATTTGAGGTCACCCAAGACAGCGGCTTGTCCAATGGCGAAGCCGCAGCGGCCATCATCATTGGGGGTTTGCTTTTAGGCGCATTGGCCATGGGCGATGACGACAAAAAAGCCCCACCAGCGGCAAGCTCTTCGGCGACCATGCCCCCCAATTGGGCGGTGGGTGGGTTCAGAGGACGCAACCCGTCCACACAAAAAAACGAAGACTTGACCATCGAGAGAAATGGGCAAATCAAAGTCTTCCGGCAAGGCCTGACGGTGCCAGGGCAGTGGCTCAGCGGTCAGCAATTGAGCATCCAAAACGACACCTTTCGCGCCGAACGCATCAGCGGCGGTTTGCGCCTGATCCATGCATCGGGGCCATCGTCGGACTACTTTTTGCTCGACTGAGCAAGGCGTTGTGCCCCTGCCAACACAAGGGACTCAGCGGCCTGCATCAACCGTGGCTGGGCATTAAAAACTCACGGCTGATGCGTCCGCCCAGCACGTTCACCCGTTCCAAAAACTGGGTCAGGTAGGCGTGCAGACCTGTGGCCAAGATCTCGTCAATGCGGCCAAAGGCCAGTTCGGCACGCAAACGCCCCGCATGCCGCAAGGTGTCACTGTCAGCATCGTGCGAGACCAGCTTCAAGTTGGACAAGACTTCGTTCAGGCTGGCGTGCAACGAGCGCGGCATGTCCGGGCGCAAGATCAGCAACTCGGCGACCCGCTCGGGCCGGATCACGTCGCGGTAAACCTTGCGGTAGACCTCAAAGCCACTGACGCTGCGCAAGATGGCACTCCAGTGATAAAAGTCGTATTCCTGCGTGCTCTCGGTCTCGGATGCGCCGTATTGTGGTGCGCCAAAAAAGTCGTTGTTCATGGCGTGGAACTTCACGTCCACCAGCCGGGCCGTGTTGTCGGCACGCTCTAAAAATGTGCCCATGCGCATGAAGTACAGCGATTCGTCCATCAGCATGGTGCCCACCGTCACGCCGCGTGACAGGTGCGAGCGAAATTTCACCCACTCGAAAAACTGCCCCGGGTCGCGTTCGAACTCGCCGCTTTTGAGCATGCGGTTGACTTCAAGCCAGGTCTGGTTTTGTGTCTCCCACACCTCGGTGGTCAGGGTGCCGCGCACCGCCCGGGCGTTTTCACGGGCGGCACGCAAGCACGACAGGATGGACGAGGGGTTGTTCTCGTTTTTGACCATGAAAGCCATGACATCGCGCGGCGTGATGGTTTTGTAGAGTGACAAATACGAGGGCAACAGCTCACTGATGGACAAAATGCCCTCCCAGCCAACTTCGACCGCAGCGGCAGACTGGGGCAAAAGCGAGGTTTCATAGCTCACATTGAGCATGCGGGCCGTGTTCTCGGCCCGCTCCATGTAGCGGGACATCCAGAAAAGGTGGTCGGCGGTTCTTGATAGCATGGTGAATTCCTTGGAGATTCTTGGACAGGCTTGACTTGGTTTTTGTAGGTCGGCGGCTTCAGCCCCGACATTCAAGGTTAATCAAGCACGATGTCGGGGCTAAAGCCGCCGACCTACGGGGAGACCTTGTGAATGCATGGTTCAGTCTTGCAATATCCAGGTGTCTTTGGTGCCGCCGCCTTGGCTGCTGTTGACCACCAAAGAGCCTTCTTTCAGCGCCACGCGGGTCAGCCCGCCAGGCACCATCTGCACCGTGCGGCCACTCAGCACAAAGGGGCGCAGGTCGATGTGGCGCGGCGCGATGCCGCTGTCGACATACGTGGGGCAAGTGGACAAGCTGAGCGTGGGCTGGGCGATGTAGCCCTCGGGGTTGGCCAGCAATGCGCCACGGAAGCGCTCGATCTCTGCCTGGGTGGAAGCGGGGCCGACCAGCATGCCGTAGCCGCCTGCGCCGTGCACTTCTTTGACCACCAGGTCTTTCAGGTGGGCCAGGGTGTACTGCAGGTCGTCGGGTTTGCGGCACTGATAAGTGGGCACGTTTTTGAGGATCGGCTCCTCACCCAAATAAAACTTGATCATGTCGGGCACATAGGGGTAGATCGACTTGTCGTCGGCCACGCCCGTGCCCACCGCGTTGCAGATCGCCACATGACCGGCTTTGTAGGCGTCCATCAGGCCCGCGCAGCCCAGTGTGGAGGTAGGGCGGAACACATTCGGGTCCAAGAAGTCGTCGTCAACCCGGCGGTAGATCACGTCCACCCGCTTGGGGCCGCGCGTGGTGCGCATGTAGACGAACTTGTCTTTGACAAACAGGTCTTGCCCTTCGACCAACTCCACACCCATTTGCTGGGCCAAAAAGGCGTGCTCAAAGTAGGCGCTGTTGTACATGCCGGGCGTGAGCACCACGACCGTGGGCTCGGCCGTGGTGGCAGGGCTGCTGGCACGCAGGGTCTCCAGCAGCAAGTCGGGGTAATGCGCCACCGGGGCCACGCGGTGCTGGCTGAACAGTTCGGGGAACAGCCGCATCATCATCTTGCGGTCTTCCAGCATGTAGCTCACGCCACTGGGCACGCGCAGGTTGTCTTCGAGCACGTAGTACTCGCCATGGCCTGCGCTGTCGGGGGCACGCACGATGTCGATGCCGCTGATGTGTGAATAGATGTTGTTCGGCACGTCCACGCCGACCATCTCGGGGCGGAACTGGGCGTTGCGCTCGATCTGCTCGCGCGGCACCACCCCGGCCCTCAAGATGTCCTGGTCGTGGTAGACGTCGTGGATGAAGCGGTTCAGGGCCGTGACGCGCTGCACCAACCCGGCTTCCATGCTTTTCCACTCTTGGGCGGCAATGACGCGGGGAATCAGGTCAAAGGGGATCAAGCGCTCGGTGCCCGATCCGTCTTCGTCTTTGTCGCCATAAACAGCAAAAGTGATGCCCACACGGCGAAAAATCATCTCTGCTTCTTCGCGTCGCGAAGCCATGGTCTGGGGGTCTTGCGCTTGTAACCATCGGGCATAGGCCAAGTAATGGTCTCTGACTTCTGCGGTATCGCCTGCTGCAGGCAAGCGGCTGTACATTTCATCGAATTGGCGCATGACTCTTCACTCCTGATGACCTCAAAGCAAGATGTATACCCACCCCCGTGGCACGGGCAGAGATCCTCCATGTCGAGGGGAAAAAGACTTGATTGTTCATCAAGGGGGAAGGTGGTGCCAATAGCGGCGTGACTGGACCCGTTCGCAAACCAGTTGCTCCGGCCTGTCGCTGCGCCAGCGGGCTGCACCACAACGGGGACTGTCCACCCATTGGATTTGCAAGTCCTTGTAACGGACCATCACCTCGGGTGCAGGGTGTCCAAATCGATTGCGATAACCCGCTTGCACCATGGCCCATTGGGGCTGCAGGGCTTGCAAAAAAGCGGTGCTCGACGATGTCTTGCTGCCGTGGTGGGGCACCAACAACCAGTCCACGGGCTTCAAACCCTGGCGCACCAAATCCAGCTCTTGGGCTGCCTCGATGTCCCCGGCCAACAAGGCAGACCCCCCTGCACCCTGAATGCGCAGCACACAGCTGACGGCGTTGGGGCGGATCTTGGACACGCTTGGGCCCTTGGCCACCCGGGATGCCGCCAAGGGATGAAGCACTTCAAAATGAACACCGTCCCAAACCCAAGACTGCCCCGCTTGACAAGGTGTCCAGTCAGGCCTGAGCGCGTGCAGGGGGTGTTCATCCTCCAGCGAAGTCCACAACTTGGCCTGCGCTTGCATGGCGAGCACGGCCGCAGCACCCCCCGTGTGGTCACTGTCCCGGTGACTGAGCACCAGGGCATCGAGCTGTTCACCCATTTGGGCCAATAAAGGCACCAGCACCCGGTGGCCCGCATCGCTCTCGGCGGAATAACGTGGCCCGGCGTCATACAACAAACTGTGCGTGGCCGTGCGAACCAAGACCGCGTTGCCTTGCCCGACATCGGCCGCCAAAAGATCAAACACGCCGTGGGCAGGGCGTTGTGGAGACCACCCCATCACAGGCCAAAGCAAGGGCAAGCACAACAATTTCCAGGACCAAGGCAACTTGAGCACGAGTCCCGCTGCGCCCAGCAAAGCCAACAGCGCCAAACCCCATGGCGGCTGGGCCACCGCGACACTGGCCAAGGGCCACGACGCCAACCATGCCAACACCTGAGCCATGGGCAACAAAGCCCAAGCGGCCAGGACCCAGGCCTCGGTCCAGACGACCCCCAGCATGGCCAAGGGCGTGACCACCAGGGTCACCCAAGGTATCGCCAGCAAATTGGCCAACAAGCCCACCACCGACACCTGACCAAAAAAAAGCAAGGTCAGTGGGGCCAAAGCCAGCGTGACCGTGGCTTGTTCGCGGCACAAAGCCACCAAACGCTGGAGCACAAAAAATCCCCAAATGGGTAATTTTTTTGCACTCAAACGGTGCGTGACTCCAGGATGCTCTGATTTGGTGCCCGGGCTCAGGCCCTGCGGTGCAGGTGACTGGGGAGGACCTTTTTGATCGGGTCCAGAAGCCATCAACACCCCCACCGCCACAAAACTCAACCAAAAACCCGGTTGCAACAAAGCCCAAGGGTCAAACGTCAAGACCACGGCCCCCGCCGTCCACCAAATCAGTGCACCCGACCATTGCCGGGCCAAGCTGTTGAGGCCCGCCACCACCAGCAGCATGAGCAATGTGCGCTGGGCCGGCACCCCCCAACCACTGAACAAAGCGTAAAAAGCCGCCAAGGCCAAACCCACCACAGCCCCCACATGCACAGCAGGCCAGCGCAAAGGACCTGAAAACCCCCACAGAGCCGACTTGCGCCAGCACCCCGCGACCAAGCCAGAGGCGATCCAGGCAAACATGGTCACATGCAAGCCCGAGATGCTCATCAGGTGCGAGACACCCGTGGCCCGAAACACATCCCAATCGCTGCGGTCAATCGCCGCCTGATCACCGGTGACCAGCGCAGCCACCACCCCTGCCCGCTTGGCGGCCTCGGCATCGCTGCCTGGGGGAGACAGATGGGTCAACAAGCGATCGCGCACCGCCTGACGCCAGCCCTCGATCGGGTGGGCCCAAGTGCTGGCCAAGCGCCGGGGAGCGGGGTCTTTGGCACGGGTTCGGACATAACCGGTGGCGCGGATGCCTTGTTCCCACAGCCACAGCTCGTAGTCAAAGCCTCGCGGGTTGAGGTGGCCGTGTGGCGCTTTCAAACGCACCCGAAAGCGCCAGCGCTCACCCGCTTTGACGGGCTCGGGCAGGGGCGACAGGTTCCAGCCACTGTCGTGCAGGCCCTCTTGGCCGTACCAGCCCAGATAAACCTGGGACGGCACTTGGGCATCCACCACCAGCGCATGGCTGGCACCTGTGGCCCCCGATCCGTCCACTTGCCAGGCTTGTTCAATCCGAAAACGAAAGCGCCAACCCAAGTCCTGGCGCTGCGGCATGGCCTGCACCACACCCACCACATCCAGATCCTGCCCCTCGAGGATCGGATCGATGGTGCTGACCCGCGTCCAAGCATGCAAGCCCGTCACGCCAAAAGCAGCCGCTGCCCACACCAAGGCCCAAGCCGCATGATGAACAGCCCACCCGGCTCTTTCATGGCCCAGCTTACGCCGCAGCACCACAGCGCCAGCCATCACGGCACACAAGCCCCCCGCATAAGCCTGCCAAGGCCACAAGACCGCTTGCTGCAAGGCCAATGCCACCCCCATGCACCAAGCGGCCAAGGCCCACCCCAAACTGCGGGCCCAGCCCATCGATGTCATGACGCCCACTCCGCACATGCCGCTGCTGAGCGTCTGGGCTCAGTGCTGGCTTGCCCTGGGTGCCGGGCGTTTTGAGGGGGTGCATGGCTGGGCCGTTCTGGCCCATGGCACCCCCTGCCCTGCTCGCTCATCTGCTCCGTCTTACCGTCACGCTTCATGGCAGCCTCCCTGATTTGGCTGGTGTTTGTGCTTGGCTTGTGGCGCTCTTGTATTGGAATGGCGTCTGCCCGGGTCTGCAGGGGCAGACAAAAGCCCATCCTGGCGCGTGTCTTGCTTGTTGTAACCGCCCAAGCTGCATTTGTCATGCGTGCAGCCCCTGTTGCGCCTTTAGAAATATGTCGATACACGTTGCCCTGCACCACGTCACCCACTACACCTACGACCGCCCCGTGCAGCTCGGCCCGCAAGTCATCCGATTGCGTCCTGCCCCGCACAGCCGCAGCCGCATCCTGAGCTACAGCCTCAAAGTCGAGCCCGAGGAGCACTTCATCAACTGGCAACAAGACGCCTTTGCCAATTACCAGGCCCGTCTGGTTTTCCCCCAAAAAACCACCTCGTTCAAAGTCACGGTGGATGTGGTCACCGAAATGGCCGTGTTCAACCCCTTCGACTTTTTTCTGGAACCCACAGCCGAAAAAGTGCCGTTCAAATACACGGACACCGTGCGAGAAGAGCTGCAGTCCTACTTGGTCAAGGAACACAAAACGCCCTTGTTCAAGAAATACCTGGCCAGCATGGACCGCAAGCGCCAGCGCACCATCGACTTTTTAGTGCAAATCAACCAGCGTCTGCACCAGGACATTCGCTACACCATCCGCATGGAGCCAGGGGTGCAGACGGCCGAAGAAACACTCACGCTCAAAAGCGGGTCTTGCCGGGACTCGGCCTGGCTCTTGGTGCAGCTGTTCCGTCACATGAACATCGCGGCCCGTTTTGTCTCGGGCTATTTGATCCAACTGGCACCGGATGTGAAATCGCTCGATGGCCCCAGCGGCACCGAAGTCGATTTCACCGACCTGCACGCCTGGTGCGAGGTGTATTTGCCCGGTGCAGGCTGGGTGGGGCTGGACCCCACTTCGGGTCTGCTGGCCGGTGAAGGCCACATTCCACTGGCCTGCACACCACAACCCTCGGCCGCCGCGCCCATCGAGGGCCTGATGGACAAGGCCGAGGTGACGTTTCACCATGACATGAGCGTCACCCGCATCCACGAGTCCCCCCGCGTGACCAAGCCCTACACCGAAGAACAATGGGACGCCGTGCTGCACTTGGGTGAGCAAGTGGACGCGCAATTGGTGGCCCAAGACGTGCGCCTGACCATGGGCGGCGAGCCCACTTTTGTGGCCACGCAGGACCGCGATGCGGCAGAGTGGAACACCGACGCCTTGGGCCCCACCAAACGGGGACTGGCCACCGAGTTGGTGCACAAACTGCGCCAGCAATACGGCCAAGGCGGTTTTTTGCACTTTGGCCAGGGCAAGTGGTACCCGGGCGAACAACTGCCGCGCTGGGCGCTGAGCATTTACTGGCGGGCCGACGGCACGCCCTGCTGGCAAGATCCTGCGGTCTTTGCCGATGAACGCGAACCCAGCGCCTACACCAGCGCCGATGCCCAGCGCTTCATGCAGGCCCTCACGTCACACCTGGGTTTGCCGGACGACACCGTGCTGCCCGGCTACGAAGACACCTGGTACTACCTGTGGCGCGAGCGCCGTTTGCCGGTGAACGTGGACCCGTTTGATGCGCGGCTGGACGACGAAATGGAGCGCAACCGCCTGCGCCGCATTTTCAGCCAAGGGTTGGACCAGGCCGTGGGCTATGTGCTGCCGCTGCAGCCCGTGGAGGTGCCCGAAGGCGCCCCGCTGCCCGCAGGCAGTGTTTCGCCATGGCAAACCGGCAACTGGTTTGTCCGCGAAGAGCGCCTGTATTTGATGCCCGGCGACTCCCCCATGGGCTGGCGCTTGCCGCTGGACTCGCTGCCTTGGGCCGCGCCGACCGAGCGCTGGCACATGATCGAGCAAGACCCCTTTGCCCCCAGAACGCCACTGCCCACCAGCACCCCCCTGAGCTTGCAATCGCGCAACCACACCGCCCCAACGGTCCGCACCGCGCCTGAAAAATTCAAGTCTGACCCCTCGGTGGTGCGCACCGCCCTGTGCGTAGAAGTGCGCGACCCCAACCGTGCCAACGGCCCCAAAGTCGAGGCCGATGCCCTGGCCAAAGGCGAAAAATCCGGCGTGCTGTACGTCTTCATGCCGCCTCTGGCGCGTCTGGAAGACTACCTGGCCCTGGTCAGCGCGGTGGAAGCCACGGCGCTGAAGCTGGGCATGAAAATCGTCCTGGAAGGCTACCCGCCCCCGCGCGACCCGCGCCTGAAACTGCTGCAGGTCACGCCCGACCCCGGCGTGATCGAAGTCAACATCCACCCGGCGCACAACTGGACCGAACTGGTCGAGCACACCGAGTTCTTGTACCAAGCCGCCTTTGAAACCCGCCTGTCGGCCGAAAAATTCATGACCGATGGCCGCCATACCGGCACGGGCGGGGGCAACCACATGGTGATGGGAGGCGCCACGCCTGACGACAGCCCGTTCTTGCGCCGCCCCGAACTGCTGGCCAGCCTGATCCTTTACTGGCACAACCACCCGAGCCTGAGCTATTTGTTCAGCGGCATGTTCATCGGCCCCACCAGCCAAGCCCCGCGTGTGGACGAAGCGCGAAACGACCAGGTCTATGAGCTGGAGATTGCGCTGCGCGTGATCACGCGCAACCGAAAAAAATACGGCACCGACATGGCCCCCTGGGTGGTGGACCGCACCCTGCGCAACATCTTGGTGGACGTGACCGGCAACACCCACCGCAGCGAGTTTTGCATCGACAAGATGTACTCGCCCGACAGCAGCACCGGGCGCTTGGGCCTGTTGGAATTGCGTGCCTTCGAAATGCCGCCCCACGCCCGCATGAGCATTGTTCAGCAATTGCTGCTCAGAGCGCTGGTGGCCCGCTTCTGGGACAAACCGTATTTGGCCCCCGTGAGCCGCTGGGGCACTGAGCTGCACGACCGCTTCATGCTGCCGCACTGGATCCACAAAGACTTTGACGACGTGCTGACCGAATTGGGCGACGCTGGTTTTCACTTCGACCCCACCTGGTTTGCACCGCATTTTGAATTTCGCTTCCCCTTGGTGGGCCAAATCCAGGTGGACGGCACGGTCGTCACCCTGCGCAATGCGCTGGAGCCCTGGCACGTCATGGGCGAAGAAAGCAGCGCGGGCGGAACGGCCCGCTATGTGGATTCATCGCTCGAACGCATCGAGGTGCATGTCAGCGGCATGAACCCCGCGCGCCACACCCTCACCGTCAACGGCAAACCTTTGCCCCTGCAAGCCACAGGCGTGGTCGGCGAGTACGTCGCCAGCGTGCGCTACAAAGCGTGGAATCCCCCTTCCTCATTGCACCCCAGCATCGGCATGCACGCCCCGCTGACGGTGGACTTGGTGGACACCTGGATGAAGCGCTCGTTGGGTGGCTGCCAATACCATGTGGTGCACCCCGGCGGGCGCAGTTACGACACCTTCCCGGTCAACGCCTATGAAGCCGAAAGCCGCCGCATGGCCCGCTTCTTCCGCATGGGACACACGCCCGGAACCATGAAGCACCTGCCCACGCTGGTGCCCAACGCTTCGCTGCACGCCAGTGCAGAGTTCCCCTACACCCTGGATTTGCGAAGGGTGTGAAACACACGCTGGGTAATGACGCTTGGAACTCACGCCTGCATGGCGGAGTTTGCAAGCGACAATGCATCCGATGAACGAGTTCTCTCACGCCAACCACCCTGCCTTGCCACCCCACGCCAACCAGTGGCTGGGTCTGCAGCAAGAATGCGCGCCCGCAGGGCACTGGGATGAAATGCGCGGGGCCTTGACGGAAGCTGGCGACAGCTCGTTGAACGGACGCGATGAACCCCCCAAGCCGCAAGCCACGCTAAGCAGCGCCTGGCTCAGCTTTGCAGCGCAGCAGGACATGGCCACCCTGCCCCCCAAGGGGGCAGCAGATGGCCCCCACGCAGTGGCCGACACCCACGATCTGAATACACGCATGCTCAACTTGCAAAGGCAAGTGCGCGACAACGGCATCACCTACAACGTGTACGCCGCAGCCGACCAACCCCAGCGGCCCTGGTCTCTGGACCTGTTTCCGCTGATGCTGGACCAAGCCGACTGGCAACAAATTGAATCGGGGGTGCTGCAGCGCATGCAGCTGCTCGAACGCATCATGGCCGACGCTTATGGGCCGCAACAACTGGTCCTCAAAGGCCAGTTGCCCGCCGCCCTGGTTCAGGGTCACCCCGCCTATTTGCCCGCCATGCAGGGCGTGCCTCCCGTGGGGGGGAGCTACTTGTCACTGGCCGCCTTTGACCTGGCACGCGGTGCAGACGGCTGCTGGTGGCTCTTGTCCCAGCGCACCCAGGCACCCTCGGGGCTGGGGTATTTGCTGGAAAACCGGCAAATCGTCTCGCGCCTGTTTCCACGGGCCTTTGAAGCTTTCCCGGTTCAACGCTTGGCCGAAACCTACCGCACGCTGATCGACGGCATCAAGGCCCGCAGCCCCGCCGGTGCCGGTGCCCACATCGCGCTGCTCACACCTGGCCCCTACAACGAAACCTATTTCGAGCACGCTTATCTGGCACGCTATTTGGGTTTGAGTCTGGTGCAAGGCAATGACTTGACAGTTCGCGATGAAAAGCTGTACCTCAAGACCTTGCAGGGGCTGCAGCCAGTGCACGGGCTCTTGAAACGCGTCGATGACGACTGGCTGGACCCGCTGGAGTTGCGTGCCGACTCCACCCTGGGCGTGCCCGGCTTGCTGCAAGCCGTGCGCAGCGGCCATGTGCTGGTGGCCAACACACCCGGCTCGGGATTTCTCGAATCGAATGCGCTGCTGGGCTTCATGCCCGCTTTGGCGCGTGATTTGCTGGGGCAAGCGCTGCAGTTGCCCGCCATCCCCAGCTGGTGGTGTGGTGAAGCGGCAGCGCTGCAAGACGTGCTGCCGCGCATTCAGGGCTGCGTGATCAAACCCACTTACCCCTACAACACGGACCGCCAAAGTTTTGAACCGGTGTTGGGCCACAGTCTGTCGCGTCAAGCGCAAAACGAATGGGCCGGGCGCATTTTGCGCGACCCCGATGCGCACACTTTGCAGTCGTGGCTGCCCTTGTCGCACCAACCGACTTGGCAAACCGACGCACAGGGCCAAGCCTGCATTCAATCGCGCCCCGTGGTGCTGCGGGTGTTTGCCGTGACCGATGCCCAGGGCGGCTGGCAGGTACTGCCCGGAGGTTTGGCCAGACTGGGCACCCGTGAAGGCATCGCATCGATGCAGCGCGGTGGCAGCAGCGCCGACGTGTGGGTGCAAAAGGCCTCCAGTGGCCCGACGCAGTCGCAGTCGCAGTCGCAGTCACAGTCACAGTCACAGTCACAGTCACAGTCACAGTCACAGTCGCAGTCGTCACCCATGCCATGGCGTCCTGCGCCAGCTCCGGTGGCCCCGCGGGACCTCAGCGCCATGGACACGCAGGCCGACGTCAGTGCCCTGCAAAGACAACGCTTGGTCACCAGTCGGGCTGCTGAAAACCTGTTCTGGATGGGCCGCTACACCGAGCGCACCGAAAACACCTTGCGCCTGGTGCGCTTGAGCCTGGAAATTTTGGGCAGCGAAAACCAAAACCTGCCCAGCCTGCTGAACTTCATCACCCGCATGGCCACCCGCCATGGCTTGGTGCGTGCCGGTGTGCCCGCCGCCACGCAGGCGCACCGGGTGTTTGAACGCTCGTTGATTGCCGGACTGTGGGACCGCGAACTGGCCACCAGCGTGGGGTTCAACTTGCGCTCTGTGCGTTTGGCTGCCGCAGCGGTGCGCGAGCGCCTCTCCCCGGAACACTGGCGCTTGCTGGAACAAGCCGAAACACGTTTTTTCAAACCCGTCGGCACCGAGGTGTCTTGGGTGGCCCCCGACACCGTGGCAGCCCAAAGCCTTTTGGCCGACACCAGCCAAATGCTGGCGGCCCTCACCGGTGCCCAAACCGACCGCATGAGCCGCGACGATGGCTGGCGTTTGCTCTCGATTGGCCGGCACATTGAGCGTTTGACCTTCTTGTCCCATGCTTTGAGTGAAGCCGTGCACCTGGGGCTGATGGCCGAACAAGCCGGCTTTGACGCCGTGCTGGACCTGTTCGACAGCACCATCAGTTTTCATGCCCAGTACCAACAAAGTCGAACCCCACAGGCTTTGATGGACCTGCTGGTCACGCATTCGGACAACCCGCGATCACTCGGCTGGGTGGCACACACCCTGCGCTCCCGATTGCTGCGCATGGGCAACTTGGCCGACGGTGCCACCTTGGCCTTGGCCCAACAAGTGCCGCAAATGATTGACCTGCCCCCCGAATCGCTGTGGCCCCCTGAAACCCACGACCGTGCCGGGCGGCCACGTCCACCCTGCACCTTGGCACTGCCCCTGGATGCCGTGTTGGCCCATTGCCAAACTGCGGCCCATGAGGTTTCAGACCAGTTGTGTGCTTTGTTTTTCACCCACAGCGGTCAAGCCCGCTACAGCGTGGGCGCTTGAACCCCGAACCCCGCATGCACCTGTCCATCACGCACGACACCCGATACCGCTACAGCCCCTCCGTTCAAACGGCGCAGCATGTGGCGCACTTGCAGCCGGCCCATACCCCGTGCCAAAAAGTCGTGAGCCATGTCATGTGGGTCGAACCCCAGGCCACGGTGGTGCACCACATCGATGCCTTTTTGAACCACCGCGCTTACTGGGCATTGACCCATCCACACGATGGCCTGACGGTTCGGGCACACAGCGAAATCATCACCAAGCCACTGCCCCCGGGCAGCAGCAAGCAAAGCTGGGAGTCGGTCCGCGAGCACTTTCGTTACCGTGGCGGGCATGCCGGTGATGTGCACAGTGGCTACGTTTTCGGCTCTCACCATGCCCCCGTGAACGAAGCCTTTGTGGCCTATGCCCAAAGCAGCTTCCCCCCTGGCCGCCCACTTCAGCAAGCCGCGCAAGAACTCACGGCCCGCATGCACCGCGATTTCCATTACGAAACGGCCAGCACCGACATCAACACCCCGGCGCTGGAGGCGCTGCAAAACAAACGCGGGGTTTGCCAGGACTTTGCCCACATCCTGGTGGCTTGTCTGCGCTCGCTGGGCTTGCCCGCCCGCTACGTGAGCGGCTACCTGCTCACCCAGCCGCCGCCTGGCCAGCCCCGCCTGGTGGGCAGCGACGCCTCGCACGCCTGGGCCTCGGTGTATGTGCCCGAGCTGGCCAGCCACGCCAGTCAAGGCTGGCTGGACCTCGACCCCACCAACGACCGCTGTGGCTTGGCGAGTCCGGGCGAAGACTACGTGCGTCTGGCCGTGGGCCGCGATTTTGCCGATGTCTCGCCCCTGCGCGGCGTGCTGCAAGGCGGCGGCTCGCACACCCTCGAGGTCGCCGTCACGGTGGCACCTCTGGACATTTGATCTGGACATTTGATCTGGACGTTTGATCTGGACCAGCGATCTGGGCGTGAGATATCGGCGGCCATCCACCCGCCCCTTCAGCGACAATCTCCCTTTTGCCACTCCTGCACAGGCGGGAGTCCAACTTCAACCCGCGACCGAGATCACCACCATGAGCGTTTACGACACCCTGAAATCCCTGAACATTGAATTGCCCCCCGTGGCCGTGCCTGCTGCGGCCTATGTGCCCTTTGTGCAGACCGGCAACCTGGTTTTCCTGTCCGGCCACATTGCCAAGAAAGACGGCAAAGCCTGGGTCGGCCAGCATGGCAAAAACATCAGCACCGCCGAAGGCCAGCAAGCCGCCCGCGCCGTGGCCATTGACCTGATGGGCACCCTGCACGCCGCCGTGGGCGACCTGAATAAGGTCAAGCGCATCGTCAAAGTGATGAGCCTGGTCAACTCCACAGGCGACTTCACCGAGCAACACCTGGTGACCAACGGCTGCAGCGAATTGCTCGGCCAGGTCTTTGGCCCCCAAGTCGGTGCGCATGCCCGCAGCGCCTTTGGTGTGGCGCAAATCCCCATGGGCGCTTGCGTCGAGATCGAACTCATCGCCGAAATCGGCTGATCTGCGGCCATGCCCATTGAGCTGAGCAAAGAGGACCGCGCTCAGGCGATTGCCAGCATCGAGCGCTACTTTGAGGCCAACTTCGAGCAGAAAATCGGCAACATTTCTGCCGGTGCCCTGCTTGGTTTTGTCCTCGAAGAAATCGGCCCCAGCATCTACAACCGCGCCGTGAGCGACGCCAAAGAGCGCATGCTCATGCGCGTGGAAGACCTTGAATACGAAGTCCGTGCGGACGAATTCCAGTATTGGCAAAAGTTCAACCAACGCAAACCATGAACAAGGCCCTCATCGCGCTGACCCTGCTGGGGGGCCTGTCAGGTTGCGGCCTGATTTCAACGCAAGGCGTGTACGAAGAAATCCGCGCCCAGGAAAGGGCCAAGGCCGTGGGCAGCGGCGCCGCCCCGGGAACCCCTCTGCCGTCCTACGATCAATACCAAAAAGAGCGCTCAGTGCTCTCGCCCGAACCCCGTTGAACACCGCATGCAACCTGTTGAACTGAAACACGCTTACCGTTTGCTCAACCACGGCCCCACGGTGCTGGTGGGCAGCCAGCATGCAGGCCAAAGCAATGTGATGGCCGCCGCTTGGGCCATGCCCTTGGACTTTGACGCCCCCAAGATCGCGGTCGTGGTCGACAAAAGCACCCTCACCCGTGATCTGATCGATGCTTCGGGCGTGCTCAGCCTCTGCGTGCCCACGGTGGCCATGAAACACCTGGTCATGGCCGCAGGCAGCATGAGCGGCAAGAACCACCCCGACAAACTGAGCCTGTGCAAGATCAGCACTCAGCCCGCACCGCAAACCGGCGTCCCATTGGTAGAAGGCTGCATCGCCCAGATGGAGTGCCGCGTGCTGCCCGCCACTGCCCATGTGGCGGGGCCACACGATTTGATTTTGGCCGAGGTGATCGGTGCCTGGGCCGATGAACGTGTGTTCAGCCAAGGCCGCTGGCACTTTGAAAACGCCCCACCCGAATTGCGCAGCCTTCACCATGTGGCGGGCGGCCACTTTTATGCCATTGGCGAGGCGGTCCAGGCTTTGCCTGTGGTCAACGCCTGAATTTCCAAACCAGCAACCTTCAACAACCGGAGACTTTCATGACCATTTCCATGTCCAGCGCCAGCCTGCCCGTGTGCACCCGCATGCTCACCAACCTGAGCCACATTCTGGCCAAGGCCGAGCAATTCGTCGAAACCAAAAAGATCGACCCCACGGCGCTCACCACTTACCGTCTGGCCCCCGACATGTTCCCCTGCACTCGCCAGGTCTTGATTGCCTGCGACGCCGCCAAAAACGGCGTGGCACGCCTGTCAGGCATCGACGCGCCCAAGTTTGAGGACACCGAAACCACCCTGGCCCAGTTGCAAGAGCGCATCCAGAAAACCCTGGCCTTCATCGCCACTGTGCCCGCCACAGCGCTGGACGGCACCGAAGACAAAGAGATCACCTTCCCCGCAGGCCCGGGCAAAACCCGCACCCTCAAAGGTCAGGATTACCTGACGGGCTGGATGCTGCCCAACTTGTACTTCCACATCACCACGGCGTACACCATCCTTCGCCACAACGGCGTGGAAGTGGGCAAGATCGATTACCTGCTGGGTGCGCAGGGCTGAGGTCTCCAGCCATACACAGGCCAGGCGCGGAAGATTTCACCGCGCCTGGTACTTGGCAACTGCACGCGCTCAACGGCAACTGAAGCTGCTGGCCTCTTCCAGCGAGCCGCTGCCCTTGTAAGTGGCCACCGTGGGGTAAGCGCACAGCGGGCGTGTGCGCTTGGCCGACCAATCGGCGGGCAGCTCGGTGTTCACGCCGCCCGCGTTGCCTGCACCACGCACACTGGCCGCCACGGCTTGCGGTGCCTCGCCCTGCTCGACCCACTTGACCAAGGGTCCGAGCAAGTCAAATTGGTCAGCGGCCGGGCCCATGCTGCAGTGGTTCATGCCGGGCACCGGGAAGTAGCGTGCAAAGTCAGCGCCGGGGTTCAGGCCCGCCTTGCCCACGCGCTCCACCCACTGGCGGGTGTCTTCGGCAGAAAAGATCGCATCACTCACCCCGTGGTACAGCACCACCTTGGCCCCCCGAGCGCGCACAGCGGCCAAGTTGGTGGGATGGGCTTCGCCGGGCGGGGTCATGATCGACCAACCCGACTCGCGGTAGGTGTCGTTGGTGGCGCTGAACATCTCCAAACGCGCAGCGATGTTGTCCTTGAGCGGGTCCACTGGCGTAGGTGGCACGCTGAAGATCGTGCGAAGCGCCAGCGGATCGCGGATCAAAGAATCGACGAACTTCCAGGTGCCCCAGTTGGCACCCGCCACGCCCGGGTCATAAGGAAAACTGGCGTAAATCCGTTGACCTGCGGGGGTGTGTGCCCCCTCAAACACGCGGGCCACCACGTCTTTTTGTTCAGTGGTCAGGCAAGCGCCATGGCGCGCCCCCGTGCAGGTGGGTACATCGGTCTTCACCTTGAAAGCCGCCTGACAAGCCTGCGTGGCTTGCACCATGCCGTCTTGGGCCCCATCCAGCGCATCACACTTGTCCGCAATGGCCTTGGCCACGGTCAAGCGCTCTTGCGGGGTGAAGGCACTGGCCAGATCGGGCAGTGTGCCGTTGGGGTTGAGCGGGTTTTTGACGGTGGCCCCGGGTGTGGCCAGCGGTGCCCACTGCTGAGCGCCCCAGATTTGGGCCAGTGCCGCATAGGGCAAACGGTAACCCGGAGCCCCCACCAGATAGCCGTCGTACTGGTCGCCCAAACGCGCAGCGGCCACCATGGCGTGCCGCCCACCGTTGGAGCAGCCACCGATATAGGAGCGGTCAGGTCCTTTGCCATAGGCCCCCCGAATCAGTTGCTTGGCCATGGGGGTGAGTTTTTCTACCGCCTGGTAGCCGTAATCCAGCCGCGCCTGGGGCTCCAGGCCAAACACCGTGGTTTGTGGTCCGCTGTGCCCTGCATCCGAGCTGATGACCGCAAACCCCTGCATGAGTGCCCCCGTCAGTGGCCCCCCACCCAAGGCCCCAATCGCCGCCTGAACGTTGCCATCCAGGCCACCATTGCCTTGGTAATAAAAACGGCCATTCCACGCCACGGGCAAACGCATCTCAAACCCAATGGCGTAATCGCGGCCATCGCTGCCCTTGCGCTCATGCATGCGGCCTTTGACCAAACAATGCTCGGGTATGGCTTGTGTGCCCTGCCGCAGTGCGCCTGAGGACACCACGGCAGCCGATTCAATGCGGGTGTGGTCCAGCTTCAACTGACCCGTCAATGCGGTGCAGTTCACCAGACTGCCCCCGGTTGCGGCTTTGAGTTGAGCCACGGGGCGTTCGGGCAAGGCGCTGCAGGCGACCAAAACGCCAGCAGCCGACAGGATGCCCAGACCTTGGGCCCAAGCTTGAATCTTCATTTTTTGCACGGTTCATCTCCAACAGTCCAGACATTCAGCAAGGTTATTCCAAAGTCAGCGATTTGTCTGTCATCTGTGCAGTTCCCGCTGCACGCCAACTGTTTGTCGTCAATGGAAGCCCAGCCTTGAATGAAAGTGGCCATCTTCAGTGCCTGTCAAAAGCACCCGGAAATTGGCGTCATGCAAGAATTGACCATGCCCTTCAAACTCAACGCCTATGGACAACGCCTCTTGCTGTGGTTGGTGCTCTCTGCCCTGGGGGCTGTGCTGCTGGCACGCTCCGAGCTGAGGCAGCTGCGCGAAGCGTTTGAGACCGATGCCCGCATTAGCCACCGCTTGCTCAGCCAACGCGCGGTCCAGCACGAAGCAGTGCTGGCCACGCTGGCCTTGCTGCAACCGACGGCGCAGCCTGGCGTTGCCGACACGGCAGAACAGCGTTTGTCATCGGTGTACCCGCAAATTCTGAGTGTGCAACGGCGTGACCCTGGCAGCATCTGGCCCAACACCAGCTTGGTGGATGCAGAAAACGCCTCGCGCCAGACGCAGCACGCCGCACTGGCGAATCTGGATTTCACGGATCAACTTGGACGCTACCAACTGGTGCTCGCGGCCCAACCCAGCAGTTTTTCTTTGTTGATTGACATGTCTGCCAGCGTGCCTTGGAGCGACTGGTCCATGCCAGTGCAAAGCAGCCCCGTTCGGGTGACGCTGGAGCAAGCGGGCAAAGTGTTTGTGGTGCAACCAGGGCGTGTGACCCCGTCGGGCTGGCGCTTTGAGTTTCGCAAAAATCTGGCCAGCCTGAGCCAGCCATTTGAGCTGGTGGCCGTGCGCCAGGTGGGCTGGCTTGAGTTGCCCTGGGGCGTGATGGCCGTGTGGACATTGCTGATGGCGGCCTTGATGGCGGGCTGGTCAGCTTGGCAGCGCCAGCGCAACGCACGCCGACGTGCCGAAGAATTGCTGCGCGTGGGGCAGGTGGAGCGCCTGAACACGCTGGGGGAGCTGGCTGCAGGCATGGCCCATGAACTGAACCAGCCACTCACCGCCATTCTGGCCAACACCCAGGCGGCCAAACGCTTGCTTCAAGACGACCCCGACGAACTGCCCGCCGCACTGCAAGCCATGCATCAAGCCGTGGTGCAAGCCCGCCGCGCAGCCGATGTATTGGCCCGCTTGCGCCGCGCGGTAGAGCAACCCAACGCGGCGCAGCCGAGTCAGGTGGTTGACTTGGCACAAGCCGTGCGCAATGCGCTGGACTTGCTGGCGCCCGAGGGCAAGCGCCGAGGTGTCACCGTCTCCGTGCAAGTGGTGCAGCCTGTCCAGGTGCTGGCCGAACGGGTGGCGCTGGAGCAAATCGTGCACAACCTGCTGACCAATGCCTTGCAGGCACTGGACCTGGTGCCGATGTCAGAGCGTCATCTGAGTCTGCACATTGAAGTGGTGTCAGGTAGGGGTGTGCTGCGCGTGGCAGATACCGGACCGGGCATTGCACCAGAGACTTTGCCACATGTGTTTGAACCTTTTTTCACCACCCGCGAAGGCGGACTCGGATTGGGGCTGAGCTTGTGTGAAACTCTGGCCACAGGCATGGATGGGCAACTGATTGCCCAGGCCAATGCGCCACGTGGCGCGGTTTTTACCCTCACCCTGCCAATGGCACCCGGCCCATGAATGCACCGCTCTCACCGCTGATCCATTTGATTGACGACGATGAGGCCGTACGCGCCAGCCTGGCGCTGCTGATCGGCACCGTGGGCTTGCGGGTGCAGACTTGGGCTGATCCGCAGGATTTCATGCAGGGTTTCGACCGTCAGGGCATTGGTGCCATCGTGCTCGATGTGCGCATGCCCGGCACCAGCGGCCTGACTGTGCTCGACGCGCTGATGGCCCAAGGTGTGGATCAGCCCGTGGTCATGCTCACCGGGCACGGCACGGTAGAGCTGTGTCGGCGTGCTTTTAAATCGGGTGCGACCGAGTTTTTGGAAAAACCGATCAATGACGAGCTGTTGGTCGAAACCTTGCAAAACGCCGTGCGCCAGCATGTGCGCTCACGTGAACGGCACCAAGCCAGCCGGCAAGCGCATGAGCGTTATGCACAGTTGTCCGGACGCGAGCGTGAAGTGCTGGGCCTGATCATCGAGGGGCTGACCAACAAGGAAATTGGTCGTTCTCTGGGCTTGTCGCCCCGTACCGTAGAGACCCACCGCGCCAACCTGTTTGGCAAACTGCAAGTGGAGTCTCTGGCGCACCTGATACGCCACTACGCCACGGTGGCCGCGCAATCCGATGCCTGAACCAAGCGGCTACTTTGCTGATTGGCTCGGAAAGACTGCGTAGTTCTACGGATGCTCGCACGTAACTGCACGAATGGTCAGCGTGCGCAGGCTTGATTACATTTTCTGCAGGGGATGAACAGTGGCTTCATCACCCATTTTTTTAAGCAAGAAACCCCATGCGATCCATTCATTACTCCACCGCTTTTGTTTTGTCATTGGCCAGTTTGGGCGCCAGCGCCCAAGCCGTTCGTGTTGAAAAGAACATGTCACTTGAACTGGCCACCAAACTCGCGGCCGCCACCGTGGCCGCTTGCAGTGCCGACAAATACAACGTGACCGCCACCGTTGTTGACCGTGCTGGTGGCGTGCGTGCAGTGCATCGCGCTGACAATGCTGGCCCACACACCCTGGCCGCCAGCCAGGCCAAGGCATTCACCTCGGCTTCTGGCAAAAATACCACCACGGCCATGTGGGAAGGTGTGCAAAAGAACCCGGCTTCGGCCAATGTGGCCATGATTCCAGGTTACCTGCTGCTGGGGGGTGGTGTGCCAGTGAAGGTCGGCGACGAGGTGATTGGCGCCGTGGGCGTGGGTGGTGCACCCGGTGGCCACCTGGATGAAAAATGTGCCTTAGCAGGCATCGCCAGTTTGCAAGACATGCTGAAGTAAGCCAACTCTAAGCCAAGCAAGAAAAGACATGGAAATCAAAACCTCATTCCTCACCTGGTTCACAGCTGCGCTCTTGGCCCTCGCCACATGGGCGGGACCAGCCCAAGCGCAGATAGCCCCCAGCGCGGCAGAGGCTGCGCGTTACACAGGCTTGCATGCGGCAGCGCACAAGGGTGATTTGGTGCAGCTTAAAAAGCTGCTCGCCAGCGGTGCCAGCGTCAATGCGCGAGACCCATTTGGCCGCACGCCAGTGCATGTGGCCACTTTTGCCAAGCATCCCGAGATCATTCGTGCCCTGGCCTTGGCGGGTGCGAGCCTTGAACTGCTGGAAAACGACCGCTACGACGCGGTCACGATTGCTGCAGTGGCCGATGACGAAGAGACCTTGCGGGTGTTGCTCGGTTTGGGTGCCAGTGCCAAACTCACCACAAGCCGGTACGACGGCACCGCCCTGATTGCAGCGGCCCACTTGGGGCACGACGGGGTGGTGAGGCAATTGATTGCTGCGGGTGCTCCGCTGGACCATGTCAACAACCTGCATTGGACAGCCATGATCGAGTCCGTTGTGTTGGGCCAGGGTGGTGTCAGGCATCAAGCTGTGTTGCAGGCGCTGCTGGCGGCCGGTGCCAGCACCCGATTGACCGACCGCCAGGGCAATACGCCGCTGGTGCTGGCGAAAGCCCGGGGATTTGCGGCCATGGTGGGAATGTTGGAGAAGGATGGCCTGAGCAAGTGATGCAGTGACGGCCATGTTCAGACCCAACCCATCTGAGCTTCAGTGGGCTTGATTCTCGACCCCTTATCCCATGCGTGAAGGCTTGCCCACACACCCTGAGGTCCATGTGGAACTGTTCACGCCTTTTACCCAAGACCGCGCTTTAGTCAGCTGGGACCGTCCTGCCAGATGCCCACGCCCTCAATGAAGCGATCTGCTCATGCATGACAACTGACAAGGGCCTTGTCACAGACAACTCCTTGAGCATGTGATCTGTGCCGGGGTTTTCTCGCTCGCTCAATGCGCGGTACATACCGTCAATGACCACCTGTTCAATTTCTGAGCCAGAAAAACCTTCACTAGCTCGTGAAAGCTGACTGAGGTCAAAAAAACGCGGGTCCAAATTGCGCTTGCCCAGGTGAATGGCAAAAATATCTTGTCGAACCGCCTGACTCGGCAGGTCCACAAAAAAAATCTCGTCAAATCTGCCTTTTCGGAGCAACTCAGGAGGTAGTCGTGATACATCGTTGGCGGTGGCCACAAGGAAAACTTTTGCGTGTCGTTCATTCATCCAAGTCAACAGGCTGCCCAAAATCCGGTGTGATACACCACCATCGGCATCGCCCGAGCCATTGGCCACGCTTTTTTCAATTTCATCAATCCACAAGACACAGGGCGCCATTGCCTCCGCTTGGCGCAAGGCCTCCTTCAGGTTGTGCTCGGATTCGCCCAGCCACTTGCTGTACAAGTTGCCAAAATCCAAGCGCATCAACGGCACATGCCAACACCCCGCTACGGCCTTGGCCGCCAAACTTTTGCCCGTACCTTGCACGCCCAAAAGCAGCAAGCCCTTGGGCGGGTCAATACCCTGATCGGCGCGCTCTCCTGTGAAAGTGGCGCGCCTCAATTCCAGCCATTGCTTGAGGTGGTTCAGTCCTCCGACGAGATCAAGACCTTGTGTCTCAATAACAAACTCAATCAGTCCGTCTTTACCGGAGTTTTCTCTTTTGAAATTGAGGATCCGCTTCAGGTCTATCAGTGTCAAACGTCCATCGTCACGAATACTCTCCGCCATCAGTCGACGCACATCTTCTTCGTTTAATCCGGCAAGGTGTCTGACCAGTTTGTCCTCCATGTCACCAGGCTTTATGAACTTGCGTCCACGGTCTTCCCACAGCCATCGATAGACTTCTTCATAGTAAATTTCACGAATGAGTTCACTGTCGGGGAGTGGGGGTGTGAAATACTTTCCAACTCGCTTCAAGTGATCGGGCAATTCAAGGTGGTCGCCCACCAATATCACTGTTCGTAATTGGCCATGCGCGTCTTCCGCCAAATCTATCAGGAGGCGCAAGACCGCAGGGTCCTTGAGATGGGGTTGCGGATCCAATATAACGACCAAGCCCGCGTGAATGTCACTTTTGACGTAAGAGAGTGCTTCCTTTATGTCTTTGATCTGTGGCTGTTGGTCCAATTGGGTTAGACACGTCAGCGCGCCTGTTGCATTCCACGTGAACAAGGGTGTTTGTCGTTCACGAGCCAAGGCTTCAACATGATTAAGGATCCTTGAATCCTCCAAGGTCTCAATGAATACCAAAACTGCGCCCTGGGCTATAAGGGTATCGAGATCCGTAAGACTGTTGATCATGGTGCTAAAAGGAGGTATTTTTAATGCGTCTCTCAAGAGCAAAATTCAAGAGAAAACCATTTACATCAAAAAGTTTCATCAACATTCATGCTATTGCACATTGATCTGTTATCGACTGCCAGGGTCAACCAAAAGTTGATCTTCATCAACAAAGCCCTTCGATTTGGATTGACCTTGCGCTCGAAAAACGTATCCCTTGCTCAGTAGTGTCCGGGTCACGGGCTATATCTCATTTGCTTAGTCATTTTTCGACACACCTGTCATTGAGACAGACTTTGATTCGTGCCAAATGAAAACGTTGCAGGGGCTCCGGCAGACCTGATCGGCGAGTTCAGCCGGGCAGCGATGCAGACAATGGATAACAGCAGATAAGCCTGTCGCGCGTTTTTGAACTCCAGATTCAAAAATACTGGAAAAGGACAAGAATGAAAGTGGCCATCTTCAGTGCCTGTGAAAAGCACCCGGAAATTGGCGTCATGCTTGCCACAAAAAGATCAAACGAAGTCGCTTGCAAGAGCCAGAAACAAAAAAGCCCACTCGGTGAGGAGTGGGCTAAATTGTTGGTTTAAATGGGGTGGCTGATGGGGCTCGAACCCTCATCTGAATGGTACCTAGGGGCATACAGGGGCACGTAAGTCCTTGATTTCATTAGAAACGCAACATTTCCATGCCCCCCTGTTCCCCTAAATTAGCATTGATTTAGCACTGGGAACTTACCTCGACTTATCGAACGATCTCAATCAGACAAGATTTAATAATTAAATCCCACCATGAGATCTTTTTCAAAGAAATCGGCATAGGGGGGCCGCGATTTTCGCAGCCGCCCCTGCCACACCACCCGGCATGCGGGTCCGCACCGGGCGGTTCGAGAGCTTGAGGTCATGACAGCCTTGGCACTCCCAACCTATCAAAGTACGCAATCGTCAGCACCGTCTTGAGCAGCCGGTCACTGTTGCGCCACCAGCGACGGCTATTCACCGCCACTTGCCGCGCCACGTTCTCCTTTGCTCCCAATGCCTTCAGTTCCCGATAGATCGCCCTGGGCCTCTTCCAGTGCTTGAGCTGGATCGCTCGTAATCGATGACGCAGCCACTCGTCCAACTCTCGCCAGACCCTGGGCGTTTGCGACATCCCGAAGTACGCCTTCCAGCCCAGCACGTAGGGCCGCAGCTTTTCCACCACTTGCGCCATGCTGCGCCCACCCGAGCGGCGCGTGAGTTGCCGGATGCGGGCCTTGAAGTTGTCCAGTGCCTTGTAGGCCACCGCACATTTGGCGAAGTCATCAAGGCGCTGTCTGAGTATGCCGACCGCATGTCGGCAGACTTGCTGGTGGTGGGCCATCGGCACGAGAGCAATTTGCTGCGCCGCTGGTGGAGCGGTTCGACCGCCAAGGCCTTGGTGGACGAGTCGCCTTGTAATGTGTTGATTGTGGTGGAGCGCAGCGCCTGAACGGCCCAAACAGCCC
>NZ_CXON01000027.1:0-36902 GCF_001269405.1 Limnohabitans sp. 2KL-3 | reverse complement strand
TATCCACCAAAACAACGCATGCGATGTGTTTCAGGCTTCGCCTTCTCCCAGCCAGCTCGCCGCCACTCCCTGCCGAATCGAGTTCGCTTTACTGCGCACCGCCAGTTCGCCTCCGGTTGCTCTCCACCCCGCTTCGCAGCGACGCAGTTACCTTCGACTACGGGGCCTTGGCTTACCCCGACATGGACTCTCACCATGCTGTGTACGCGCCTTCACGGGCGCACTGGGAGCCCCGCCCTCGGGGCGATGGGTCGTGGTGTGCGAGGCTTTTCGCGACGAGGGCGTCGCTCCTACAGGGGATGTCGGCATTTTGTAGGAGCCCCGCCCTCGGGGCGATGGGTCGTGGTCTGCGAGGCTTCATCGCGGCGAGGGCGCCGCTCCTACAGGGAGTGGGGATGCGTTTAATTGGGACGATGGTTGAGCGATCCCCGCATTTTGTGGGAGCCCCGCCCTCGGGGCGATGGGTCGTGGTCTGTGAGGCTTCATCGCGGCGGGGGCGCCGCTCCTACAGGGAGTGGGGATTGTCCTTGGTATTTCAACCCGCCAACGCCCTCAAGGCCGCCTGCGCAATGCTGCTTGCATCCACTGCGAAGAAGCGGCGCAGTGCCGCGCGGGTGTCGCTGCGGCCGAAGCCGTCGGTGCCCAGCGTGGTGTAGCGGCGGCCCTCGGGCACGAAGGCGCGAACGCTCTCGGGCACGGCCTTCACGTAGTCGGTGGCGGCGATCACGGGGCCTTGGGTGGCCGACAACAGGGTTGCCAAATGCCCGCTGCATGGGCCACTGACAACACCTGCACCTGCACCTGCAGAACCAAGACCCACACCCACCGCCTGAGCCCCATCTGCCAGACGCTCCAGCGCCATGCCGTCTCGCGCCAGCTCGCTCCAGCTGGTGATGCTCAGCACCTCCACGCCCACGCCTTGCGCGGCCAGTTGCTGGGCGGCTTTGACCACTTCGGTCAAGATCGCGCCCGAGCCGAGCAAGGTCACGCGCTGGGCCGCATCGCTGGGGCCGTACACGCCAAATCGGTAGCCCCCGCGCAACACATCGGCCTCCACGCCCGCAGGCAAGTCGGGCTGGGCGTAGTTCTCGTTCATCAGGGTGACGTAATAAAACACGTCGGCTTGCTGCTCGACCATCTCGCGCATGCCCGCGTCCAGAATCACCGCCAGCTCGCCCGCAAAGGCCGGGTCGTAGGCCTTGCAGTTGGGGATGGTGGCCGCCACCAGGTGGCTGCTGCCGTCTTGGTGCTGCAGGCCCTCGCCGCCCAAGGTGGTGCGGCCTGAGGTGGCGCCCAGCAAAAAGCCCCGCGCCCGCTGATCGGCCGCCGCCCAGATGGCGTCGCCCACGCGCTGGAAGCCGAACATCGAGTAATAAATATAAAAGGGCAGCATGGCCAAGCCGTGCACGCTGTAGCTGGTGGCCGCGGCTGTCCAGCTGGCGATCGCACCCGCTTCGCTGATGCCTTCTTCCAGAATCTGGCCGTCTGTGGCTTCGCGGTAGCTCAGCACCGAGCCGATGTCTTCGGGTGCATAGCGCTGGCCCACGCTGCTGTAAATGCCCACCTGTTTGAAGAGGTTGGCCATGCCAAACGTGCGTGCCTCGTCGGCCACGATGGGCACGATGCGCGGGCCCAAGGTGCTGTCTTTGAGCAGGTTGCCCAGCATGCGCACAAAGGCCATGGTGGTGCTCATCTCCTTGCCGTCGGCCTGCAGCGCAAACTGCCCGTAGCTGCTCAAAGCGGGCACAGGCAAACGGGCACACACCGTCTCGCGCTTGGGCAAGCTGCCACCCAAGCGGGCACGGTGTTCGCGCAGGTAGCGCATCTCGGCGCTGTCGTCGGCGGGTTTGTAAAACGCCAAGCCCTTGGCCTGCTCATCGCTCAGGGGCAAGTCAAAACGGTTGCGGTAGTCGATCAGGTCTTGCTCGTCGAACTTCTTTTGGCTGTGCGTGGTCATCTTGCCTTGGCCCGCGCTGCCCATGCCAAAGCCTTTTTTGGTGTGCGCCAGGATCACGGTGGGTTGGCCGCGGTGTGCGGCTGCTGCGGCATAAGCGGCGTGGATTTTCACGATGTCGTGCCCACCGCGCTTGAGCCGGTCAATCTGCTCGTCGGTCATGCCCTGCGCCAGGCGCGCCAGTTCTTCGTTTTGGCCAAAGAAGTTGTCGCGGTTGAAGCGCCCGTCTTTGGCGGCAAAGGTCTGCATTTGGCCGTCCACCGTGTTGGCAAAAGCGCGCAGCAAAGCGCCCGAGGTGTCGCGGGCCAGCAGCCCGTCCCAGTCGCTGCCCCAGACCAGTTTGATCACGTTCCAGCCCGCACCCGCAAACAGCTTTTCCAGCTCGTCGATGATGCGGCCATTGCCACGCACCGGGCCGTCCAGGCGCTGCAAATTGCAGTTGACCACCCACACCAAGTTGTCGAGTTTTTCGCGGGCGGCCAAGGTCAAGGCGCTCATGCTCTCGGGCTCGTCCATCTCGCCGTCGCCGAAGACGCCCCACACCTTGCGGGCGCTGCAGTCTTGCAGCTGGCGGTGCGTCAGGTAACGCATGAAGCGTGCGTGGTAGATCGAGCTGATCGGCCCCAAGCCCATCGAGCCCGTGGGGAACTGCCAAAAGTCAGGCATCAGCCAAGGGTGCGGGTAGCTCGACAAACCGCGTGCACCGCTGTCCGGTGCGGTGATTTCTTGGCGGTAATGCATCAGGTCCGCCTCAGACAAGCGCCCTTCCAGAAAAGCGCGGGCGTACACGCCGGGGGCGCTGTGCGGCTGGAAGAACACCAAGTCGCCTTTGTGTTGCTCAGTGCGGGCATGAAAGAAATGGTGAAACCCGGTTTCGAACAAATCGGCCACGCTGGCGTAACTGGCGATGTGCCCGCCCAGCTCGCCATAGGCCTGGTTGGCCCGCACCACCATGGCCAGCGCGTTCCAACGCATGATGGCCACCAGCCGCTCTTCGGTGGCCAAGTCGCCGGGGAACACGGGCTGGTCATCGACCGCGATGGTGTTCATGTAGGGCGTGTTCAGCTCGGGCTGCCAGCCCGTGCGCTGCTGCCGCGCCACGACGGCCAGCTCGTCCAAAATCTGCCGCGCACGCTCGGGGCCTTGGGTGCCGATCAGGGCCAGCAAAGCCTCGCGCCACTCGGCGGTTTCTTCGGGGTCGATGTCATGGGAGGACAGCATCGCGTGCAAATGGGGTTCGAAAGGTGCATTCATGGGCTTGACTGTACCGGGCAGCACGGCGCATGTGCTGCGTATTTGGATGATGTCAAACCATATTTAAAGCACAATATGCCGAAATAAAAAGGAATTCAGCACATGATTCTGGACAACGTGGATTTAAAGATACTGGACGAGCTGCAACGCGACGGTTCGCTGTCTAACGTGACGTTGGCCAAACGCATTGGCCTGTCGCCCTCTCCGTGCCTGGCCCGCGTCAAGGCGCTGGAGTCGGGCGGCGTGATCCAGCGCTACGTGGCGCTGGCCAGCGCGGCGGCGCTGGGGCTGGGCCTGACGGTGTTCATCTCGATCAGCCTGAAGACCCAAAGCAAAGAAACCCTGGCCGACTTTGAAGCGCACATCGCGCGGCACGACGAAGTGATGGAGTGCTATTTGATGACCGGCGACAGCGACTATTTGTTGCGCGTGGCCGTGCGCGACATGGCGGCACTGGAGCGCTTCATCCTGGAACAGCTCTCACCGATCCCGGGCGTGGAAAAAATCCGCTCTAGCTTTGCGCTCAAGCAGGTGCGCTACAAAACAGCGCTTCCGCTGGGTTTGGGGTGAATGTGAGGCGCTTTCAGCCCTGCGCCTCGGCCTCGGGCCACAAACTTGGAAAATAAAAGCGCAGCGCGTGCTGCGGCACACCCAGGCGCAGCTTGCCGTGAGGCGAATCGCTTTCCAACAACCCCCTTTTGAGCAAAGCCGACACCTGCGCCGTGGCCAAGCGTTCGCCCAAACCCAGCATGGCTTTGAAGTCGGCCCGATCCAGCTCGGCCTGCGACGCAAACAAGTAATGCAGCGCCCGCAAAGCCTCGGCGCGCACGCCTTGCTTGACCACGTTTTCCTCGTAGGCCAAACACGCCGCCATGCGGTCCTTCATGCCATCAAGCGACAGCAAGCCCGACATGAAGTCGACTTGGTCGACGCACACGCTCAGCACGTACTCGATCCAGCGCATCAAACCCGACTCGGTCAGATTGCCCCGGCCATCCAGATCGCCTGCCCGGGGTTCATCGGCTGCTGCCAAGTTGGCGTAATACGCCTCGTGTGTGCGGGCAAAGCCTCGCAACGGCGACCACAAACCGTTGGTCAAGCCCATATGGCCCAACACCAAATGGCTGTGCAGCCGCACCACACGCCCGTTGCCGTCTGCAAAGGGGTGAATCCAGGCCAGCCGCTGGTGCGCCGCCGCCATGGCCACCAGCTGAAGCTCGCCGCGTCTGACGCCCGAATAGACACTGGTCCAACGCGACAAAAACGCAGGCAAAACTGCAGCGGCTGGGGCGGCATGGCGGCCCACGCTCACCTCGCGTTCACGCAGTGCACCGGGCTGCAAGGTTTGCGGGCCAGCGGGTGATTCAAGCTGGCGATCGGCTTCGGGCAAGCGGGCGAACAAATCCTGGTGGATGTCGCAGACGGTCTGCACCGACCAGACTTGGGCACCGTCCCACGCAGGCCACAACGCCTCCAATTGCGACTCGGTCGCCATGTGGGCCAGCGCCATGCGTTGGCGGCGGGCCTTGTCGGCGTCTTGGGCGTAATCGTTGCGCAGGGCTTGCTCGATCTCCAGCGGCAAAGTGTGCTGACCCTCGATCTTGTTGGAGTAATACGAGTTCATGGCCCGCAACGATGAGCGCAGCCCCGGCAGCGCTCCGCTCGGGCACCAGCCCGACAAACGGTCTGCCTTGCGAATCAGATCATGCGAACGCTCCAGCAGAGGACCCATGCGGTGCTCAGCAGGCAGCAAGGGCTCCATCTGGGCCGGATGGTCATACAGCTGAAATTTTTGCGACTTTGACATAGCAAGCAAGTCTATGTCATGCAAGGATATTCACCAAATCATGCGGCAATTTTTGCGACTTTGAATGCCACTTAAAAATACGCCCAAGTTCAAGCCCGAATCGAAAACCCGCCGTCCACCGCCAGGCATTGGCCGGTGATGTACTCGGCTTCGTCGGACGCCAAAAACGCGGCGGCCTTGGCAATGTCCCAGCCTGTGCCCATGCGGCCGGTGGGGCACATGGCATTGCGCTTTTCCACCATCTCTTCGTGCGAGGCGTACTGGCCTGCAATGGCTTTGTAGATGTGGGGCGTGTCCATCATGCCGGGCATGATGGCGTTGACCCGAATGCCTTTGCGTGCGTATTCGAGCGCCATCGACGCAGTCAGGTGGTTCACCGCCGCCTTGCTGGCGTAATAAGCGGGATAGGGGTAACCGGTGTAGCGGATCGCGGCCAGCGATGAGATGTTGACAATCGCGCCCTTGCCTTGCCGCACCATGACGGGCAAGACCGCCTGGCAGGTCAGAAAGACACTCTTGAGGTTCACATCCATCGCGTGGTCCCACTCCCCCTCATTCAGGGTTTCCATGGTGCCCATGGCCGGCAAACCCACGTTGTTGTGCAACACGTCAATGCGCCCGAAATGCGCCACGATCTCGGCCATGACGGCGTTCACCTCATCGCGCTTTGTCACATCGCAGCGCCAGGCCACCGCCGTGCCGCCTTCTGCGCGGATCAAGTCCACCGTGGCCTGCGCAGCGTCCAGCTCAATGTCGATGGCCGCAATCGTTGCACCGTCACGCGCGTATTGCACCGCCGCCGCCTTGCCATTGCCCCAACCGGGCCCCACCGAGCCAGCACCACACACCACAGCCACACGGCCATCAAATCGTCGAGTCATGTTCAAGCGCCTTGGAAAATAAACCGCCAGCGAGGCTTTCTCTAGCGCCCACCGATCACCGAGGGCAGCCACAAGGAAACCGCAGGCACAAAGGTGATCAAGAGCACCACCCCGATGGCAGCAGCAAGGAATGGCAGCACTTCCCGATTGACCTCGTCCGAACGCGCCCCCGCAATCAGCGAGCCAATGGACAGGCTGATGGCCACCGGCGGCGTGATCAAACCGATCAGCAAATTGATGCCGACGATCATCGAAAAATGGTACGGGTCAATGCCGAACTTGGCCGCCACCGGGTACAGCACCGGGCACAGCAGCACCAAAGAAGGTCCGTTTTCCATGAAAGTGCCCACCAAGAGCAGCAGCACATTGACCAGCAACAGGAACACGATGGGGCTGCCGATGGAGCCGAGCATCCACTCGGCGATGCGCTGGGGGGCTTGCTCATATGCCAAGAACCAGGACACCACTTGGGCACCGCCCAAAATGATCATGATCACCGCCGTACCGCGTGCCGAGCTCACCAGCGCCAGCCAAATCTTGCGCCAATTCAGTTCGCGGTGAATGAAAAGGCCCACCATCAGCGCGTACACCACCGCCACCGCCGACGACTCGGTCACGTTGAAAATGCCTGTGCGGATGCCCACAATCAAAAAGACCGGCATTGCCAACGCCCAAAAGGCCAGCTTGAATTCACGCAAGATCCCGGGCAAGTTCACCGCCTCGGCCGCAGGGTAGCCACGGCGTCGGCTGATCACCACCGCCACCAACATGATCGCGCTGGCATACAGCACGCCCGGAATCACCGCCGCCATAAAGAGCTTGAGCGGCGACAAATTGGTCAGCACGCTGATCATCAAAAACGTGATCGATGGCGGAATGATCGGCCCCACCACGTTGGCCGCCGCCGTCAGCGCAGCAGAAAACCCCCGCCCATAACCGGCCTTGATCATGGCCGGAATCAGCACCTTGCCCAGCGCCGAAGTGTCGGCAATGGCCGAGCCCGAAATGCCCGACATCAAGGTGGCCGACGCCACGTTGGTCATGGCCAGCCCGCCCCGAAAACGGCCAAACACCGCATTGCAAAAACCCAGCAGCCTGTCCGTCATGCCGCCCTGCGACATGAGTTCACCCGCCAGCAAGAACAGCGGAATGGCCAGCAGCAAAAAGCTGTCCAGCCCCTGGTACACCTGTTGGGGCACGATCATCAGATCAATGTCACCGACAAACACCACCGCGATCGTTGCCGACAGCACCAGCGCAAACGCGACTGGCACCGCCAAAAGCAACAGCACTGTCAAGGACAGCAACAGCACACCAAGCATCGTCATCTGGGCATCACTCCACGGGCAAGATCGAATCGACAGCGGGCGTTTGACCACCCAGCCGCGCGAGCGCCAAAACCAGCGCCAACAACACCGCACCCACGGCCATGGCGGAATACGGGATCGCCATGGGGATCTCCATCGCCGCAGACTCTTGATCGGCATTGAGCATGGCAAACCGCACGCCCGCCCAGCCCAACACACCTGCGGTGGCCATCACCACCACGTCACGCAAGGCGAGCAACACCCCCCTCACGCGCGGCGGCACCGCGTTGACCAGCGCCCCCACCGCCACATGGCCACCGGTGCGCAGGCAGGCGCCTGTGCCCAGCATGGCGATCCAGGCGACCAACATGCGCGAGATCTCCTCCGTCCAGGCGGGTGCGCGGCCGATCACGTAGCGACCAAACACTTGGTAGAACAAGATCAGCGCGACCGCCAGCAGCATCAGGCCCAGGATCACGTCAAGCGTGCGCTCGATGCGCATCGCCCAAGCGATCGCGGCGTTGGGTGGCCGCCCCCCAACGGCCTCACCGACTGACTGCATTACTTGACTGCCGCAAACTTGGCAGCCCAAGGGGCCAGGTCAGGGAACTCCTTGGCAATGCCACCGAGTCGACTGCGGATCGCCTCGCGGTCGATGTCATTGAACTGCATGCCCGCCTTGGAGAGCTTGTCGCGCAAGCCACTTTCCATCTTGGCCATCTTGTCGCTGGCCTCCAGCATCACCTTGTCGCCCTCTTCCTTGAGCAGGGTCTGCACATCGGCGGGCAAGCGCTTGAAGCGGGCATCCGAATAGATCCAGGTCATCGCGCCAATGATGTGCCGGGTGTCGATCGCGTATTTCTGGACTTCGTTGAACTTGAAGTTGTCAATGAATTCCAAGGGATTCTCTTGGCCGTCGACCACGCCCTGCTGCATCGAAGTGAACAGCTCGGCCGCGCCCATGGGGACAGGGCTCGCACCCAGCATGTCCCAGGTCATGCGGTACATCTTCAGTGGCGGCACGCGCAGCTTCAGGCCCTTGATGTCGTTGACGTTCTTGACCGGCTTGTTGGAAGTCAGCCAGCGTGCGCCGCGATAACCCGCGCCGATGATGCGGAAGGAGCTCTTCTTGGCCACCTCTTCAATGAACTCGGCACCCACCGGGCCAAAGTAGACCTTTTTGAAGTGATCCAGGTCGCGGATCAAATAAGGATAAGCCTCCAAACCGGGCAGTGGGTTGTAGCGGTCCAGTGTGCCGATGGACTGCAGCACGATGTCGTTGGTGCCGATCTTCAGGCCCTCGATGGAAGCGGGCCAATCGCCGGTCGAGCCGCTGGCCGCGATCTGGATTTTCACCTTGCCACCCGAGCGTGTCTCAACCGCTTTGGCATACGCCTCGGCGGTCTCAAACCAGATGTTTCCAGGGTTGTAGACGTGTGCCATTTTGAGCACGATGGGTGCCTGCGCCCAAGCCGGGGCAACAGAAAGGCCCGCCACCATGGCTGTCGCACCAATGGCCTTGAGCAATGCACGTTTGTTCGTCTTCAACATCTTGAGAGTCTCCTGAATGGGTTGAATGAATTCGTGGCAGCCACTGTGTTGTTGTTGCTGCTCGAATCAGTATGTCACCCGATACCCACATGCATAAAAGGGAAAACCCTGACAGTTCAGCCCAGAACGAGGGTCACAGTCGCCTGGAGCACAGGCCACCCCACCACTGGGCCGTGGCCAAGCGTTCGCCTCATCCCCGCGTGGCTTTGAAGTCGGCGCGGTCCAGCTCAGCCTGCGACGCCATCAACCCTGCGCCCGCTGCTTCAAATACGGCCCCACCTGATGGCGGCTGATGCGCTGCAGACCCATCAGCAAAGCGTGGTCGGTTTGGGGGCAGCCGTAGCGGTTTTTCAGGTCCTGCTGCATCTGGGCCAGCAAATGCGCAGCCATCTCGGCATCGGCCAGCGCCCGGTGGGCCCGGCCTGACGCGGGCAAATGGTGCATCGCGGCCAGCGTGCCCAGCTTGTGGTTGGGCGCATGCGGGTACAGGCGGCGCGACAACAGCACGGTGCAAGCAAAAGGGTGAGAGCCGTCTTCTCCACAACGCGCCAGCTCGGCCTGCCAAAACTTTTTGTCAAACGCCGCGTTGTGCGCCACCATGGGCCGCCCGCCCACAAAGCGGGCCGCCTCGCACATCACCTGCTCGGCCGGGGGCGCGGCCTGCACCATCTCGTTGGTGATGCCCGTGAGCTGGGTGATGAAACTGTTCACCCGCACCCCGGCATTCATCAGGCTTTGGTAGCGGTCCACCACTTGGCCGTTTTCCAGCAAGACAATCGCCACCTCGGTGGCGCGGTCACCCATGTTGGGCGAAATTCCGTTGGTCTCAAAGTCGATGACGGCGATGGTGCTCACGTGGCTCTGTCCTGGTGAAATGGGGAATTCATTATCAATGCCCGTCCATCCAAGCCCGTGAAATGGGCGTATGTGCGGGCGAGGTTTGGACAATTGACAGCTCTTGTGGGAGCCCCGCCCCCGGGGCGATGGGTGGTGGTCTGCGGGGGTGATCGCGACGGGGGCGTCGCTCCTACAAGGGGTGGGCGCATGTGCGGGCGAGGTTTGGACAATTGGCGGTTCTTGTGGGAGCCCCGCCCCCGGGGCGATGGGTGGTGGTCTGCGGGGGGTGATCGCGACGGGGGCGTCGCTCCTACAAGGGGTGGGCGCATGTGCGGGCGAGGTTTGGACAATTGGCGGTTCTTGTGGGAGCCCCGCCCCCGGGGCGATGGGTGGTGGTCTGCGGGGGTGATCGCGACGGGGGCGTCGCTCCTACAAAACTCAAGAGATGGCATACACAGGCAAAATCAGCTTTTGCCTTTTACTCTGCCCCCTTCAGGACAAGCACACATGACCGACACCCTGGCCCAACTCTTCCAATCCATCCGCATCGGCGACATCGAGATGGCCAACCGCGTGGTCATGGCCCCGCTGACCCGCTGCCGCGCTGACGAGCCCGCTGGCGACATCCCCGGCAGCGCCATGAACATCGAGTACTACCGCCAGCGCAGCAACGCAGGCCTGATCATCAGCGAAGGCACACAGGTCTCGCCCGGGGGCAAAGGCTATATGGCCACGCCCGGCATTTACTCGGACGCACAGGTCGAAGGCTGGAAGCCCATCACCCAGGCCGTGCACGCAGCGGGCGGCAAAATCGTCGCGCAAATCTGGCATGTGGGCCGCATCAGCCACCCTGACTTGACAGGGGGTCTGGACCCCGTGGCCCCGTCGGCCGTGCCCCCCAAAATCTTGGCCTATGGCCGCAACGGCAAAGTGCCGGCCCCCGTGCCCCACGCCTTGACCGAGGACGAAATCAAAGAAGTGGTCAACCAATACCGTCAAGGCGCGGCCAACGCCATGCGGGCCGGTTTTGACGGCGTGGAAATCCATGGCGCCAACGGCTATTTGATCGACCAGTTCTTGCGCGAAACCACCAACTTGCGCACCGACGGCTATGGCGGATCACCCGAAAACCGCATCCGCTTTGCGCTGGAAGTGGTGGATGCCGTGGCCGCCGAAATCGGCGCAGGCCGCACCGGCATCCGCCTGTCGCCTGTGTCGCCCGCCAACGACTCGGCTGAAAGCCAACCCCAAGCGGTGTTTGGCCCTCTGGTCGAAGCACTCAGTCAGCGCGGCATCGCCTTCATCCACTTTGTCGAGGGCTCCACCGGTGGGCCGCGCGACCTGACCGGCTTTGACTTTGCCTGGGCACGTCAAACCTTCAAAGGTGCGTACATCGCCAACAACGGTTACACCCGCGACATGGCCATCGACGCCATCGCATCGGGCCGTGCCGACGCCGTGGCCTTTGGCCGCGCCTACATCTCCAACCCCGACCTGGTTCAACGCCTCATAGCCAACGCCCCACTGGCCAAAGCCCACTCCAGCACCTTTTATGTGCCGGGGCCAGAGGGGTACATCGACTACCCGGCGATGTGAGATCGTCCATCTTCAAAGTCCGATGTCGGCGGCTTCAGCCCCAAAATGCACCCGCCGCCAAAGCCAGCATCGTCGGAGCTGAAGCTCCGACCTACAAAATACCTCTGCCCCGAAGAGGCACCCTCCCCGTAGGTCGGCGGCTTCAGCCCCGACATGACTGCACGCGCCAAAGCCAGTATCGTCGGAGCTGAAGCTCCGACCTACAAAATACCTCTGCCCCGAAGAGGCACCCTCCCCGTAAGTCGGCGGCTTCAGCCCCGACATGACTGCACGCGCCAAAGCCAGCATCGTCGGAGCTGAAGCTCCGACCTACAAAATACCTCTGCCCCGAAGAAGCGCCCTCCCCGTAGGTCGGCGGCTTCAGCTCCGACATGACTGCACGCGCCAAAGCCAGCATCGTCGGAGCTGAAGCTCCGACCTACAAAATACCTCTGCCCCGAAGAAGCACCCTCCCCGTAGGTCGGCGGCTTCAGCCCCGACATGACTGCACGCGCCAAAGCCAGCATCGTCGGAGCTGAAGCTCCGACCTACAAAATACCTCTGCCCCGAAGAAGCACCCTCCCCGTAGGTCGGCGGCTTCAGCCCCGACATGACTGGACGCGGATCAGCAGGTCAGTGGTAGTCCTGCTCTCGCTGATGCCGCAAGGCCAACACGAACACGACATCAGCAGCTGGGTCAAAAACATACAAAGCCAAATAGCCCGAACGCCCCCTTGAAATCACCAACTCACGCATGCCGTGGGCCACAGGGCGGCCCATGAGTGGGTGACGCTCCAACACAGACAAAGCGTCCAACACCAAGTCCACCGTTTCAACCGCGTATTCAGGCCGGTTGATCCGCAAAAAATCCACCAGCTCTTCGAGGTCCTGAGCGGCCTCGGGCGTGTGCACCAGACGCGTCATGAACGCGGGGCCAGCAATTGCTCCAGGCCCTGCACGGGCGGGCGTTGACTCTCGATGCCGCGCACCTTGTCCTTGAGGTAAGCCGCCATGGCCTGCCCATCCACACCCAAGCCGGTTTGCAGCAAGTTTTGCCTGGCCTGCAAGGCCTTGGCCACCCAGGCGTCATCTTCGTTCGAGCGGGTAACCGCCGACTCGATGGCCTGCACCATGAACGCGTGCGGCGTGACCCCACGCTGGCTTGCGGCCAGCAGCACCTTGGCACGGGCCTGTTCATCCAATTTGACAGAAAAGGTGGGCATGTGATGACTCCTGTGGATGCCAGTATAGCCATTGGTATTACCTGGTAAACACCCACATTGCATGCCCCGGCAGTCAACTCGCAGCAAGCCCGTCAATCCAACACGTCATGTACGATTTACGGGGATCCACCACCGCCACATCACACAGACGCCCCTATGCACCCCGGCCCCCTCCTCTTTTGCGGCGACCCGCACGGCCAGTGGCAGCACATCATCGATGCCGCGCTGCAAACCCGCGCCCGCGCCGTCATCTTGTTGGGTGATCTGGAACCGGCACGTCCGCTGCACCTTGAGCTGCAAGCGATTTGGGAGCGCGTGTGGTTCATCCACGGCAACCACGACACCGACCATGCGGACCACTTTGCCAACGTCTGGCACAGCGAGGTGAGCGAGCGGCAGCTGCACGGCCGCGTCGTCACCCTGCCCTGCGGCACCCGCATTGCCGGGCTGGGCGGCGTGTTTCGCGGCGCGGTGTGGTACCCCAAAGACCAGCAAGCGCCCAAGTTTCGCAACCGCGAAGACCACGCTCGTGTCACCCCGCGACAAGACCGCTGGCAAGGCAGCGTGCACCTCAAGCACTGGTCCAGCATCTACCCCGACGAGGTGGAACAACTGGCCGCACAACAAGCCGACGTCCTCATCACCCACGAAGCACCGGGCTACCACGAACACGGATTCAAAGCGCTGGACGACCTGGCCCGCCGCATGGGCGTGCGCATGACGGTGCACGGCCACCAGCACGACTGCCTTGACAGCAGCGCCCGTTGGGCCGCGCAAGGCTTTCAGAGTTTTGGGGTGGGGCTGCGCGAGGTCATGGCCTGGCCCTCGGGCGGGTGATGCCCCGCTGCACAGCTGGCGAGCGTTGAATGAACAAGATGCACATGTTTATTTGTCAAAGCCTGCAGCATGCCTTGCTGGCTTTGACGGCCTTTTGCACCTCGGCCTGGGGGGCGGCAGCGCACCACTGCGCACCGACCACAGGGCCATCACACTGGCAAGGCGTGGTCACCCATTACGGCTTTGCCAATCGGCCCCTGGGGCCATTCGCGCCCAAACAACAGGTCGGCGTGAACACCATCCGGGACGAAGTTTTCTGGGACCAAGTTCAGCGTGCCGACGGTTCATTCCAGATCCCACAACGCATCGACGCCTTGGTTGATGAAGCGCTGCGCCACCACATCACCCCCATGCTGGTGCTGGGATACGGGCACCCCGCTCACGACCAAGGCGGCAAACCCCGCAGTGCGCAGGCGCTGGAAGGCTTTCGGCGTTATGCCGTTCATGTCGCCAAGCACTTTCAAGGCCGGGTGCGCCATTTCGAAATCTGGAACGAATGGGATGCCGACACAGGCGGAGCCCCCGCTGGCGACCCGGACTCGTACCTGCAGCTCATCCAAAAAGTTGCCCCCGCATTGCGTGCCTTGGACCCTGATCTGTGCCTTGTGGTGGGGGCACTGACCCCCGCTGCCCAGTTCAACGGCTGGTTGAACAAAGCCCTGGCGCAGGGACTGCTCAAGCACGCCGACGCCCTGAGTCTGCACACCTACAACTACGGGGAAGGGCGCGGCAAAGACACCCCCGACAGCTGGCACAGGGACTTGCAATGGTTCATCGACAAAGAACTCCCCCAACACCCCTTCACCCGTGGCAAATCGGTCCTCGTTTCTGAAATGGGCTGGGCCAATCACCAAACGGGCGTCAGTGAACATTTGCAAGCGGCCTATGCGCTGCGACTGCGGCTGTTGTCGCTGGCTTTGGCCCACCAGACTGCCCACACGGCCAACCCCTATTTGGGGCACTGGTGGTACGACTGGCAAGACGATGGCGACGACCCGCAAGAGATGGAACACCGCTACGGATTGACCCGCCGCTCAGGCTTGCCCAAGGCCGCCTGGACAGCATTGAAGGACCTCGAAACCTTTCTGCCCACACAAGCTGCTCCCAGCCGCGACAAAACGGTGCACATCGGGTTTGAGGGTGCGCTGACCACCTTGACCGTGAACAGGGATGGGCCCACACCGCACCAGTCCACACTGCTGGCCATTTGGCACCCGGCCAACGAACAGGCCCAAGTCAGCGTTCTGTTGCACGATGAAGCACCACGTTTTTCAGCCGCCTGTGAGGCCCAAAAAATAGCGCCCCAAAAATGGCGAATCACCGCGAGCGCCATGCCGTGTTTGATCCAATTGAAACAACCGCCGCGAGGTCAAAGGCCTGTTTGGGAGACCCGGATGTTGTAGGTGGCCTGGCTTGCTGGCAATGGTGAGGGGGGTGGTCTGCAAGGGTTTTCGCGACGAGGGCGTCGCTCCTACAGGGGAGATGCCCCGCATTTTGTAGGAGCCCCGCCCTCGGGGCGATGGGGGGTGGTCTGCATGGCTTATCGCGACGAGGGCGTCGCTCCCACAGGGGAGATGCCCCGCATTTTGCAGGAGCCTCGCCCCCGGGGTGATAGGCATTTTGTGGGAGCCCCGCCCTCGGGGCGATTGGCATTTTGTGGGAGCCCCGCCCCCGGGGCGATGGGGGGTGGTCTGCGAGGGTTTTCGCGACGAGGGCGTCGCGCCTACAGGGGAGCGGATCCATCTTCCAACATGTACTGCGCTGCCAACTTTAAAAAGCCTGAAACATCGGGGTCCAGGCCGGTTTCGGACTGCAAGATGGCCGCCACGGCTGGGGCGATTTGGGCGGCAAGACGGGCATCCAAAAACAGCAGCCTGGATCGGCGGGCCAAAACATCTTCGACGCTCAAGGCGTACTCGTAGCGGGCGGCAAAGCGCACCATGGCCTCGCTCAAACTGGGGGTCAACCAAGTGTCAGCACCCGGCAACTGGGCCAGCCAGACTTGCTCGCTGCCGTACGAATGCACGCCCTCGGGGGCACCGATCGACACCGGCACAGACACAGGCCCACCGGCCCCACCAACTTCCCCGCCCCCTGCCCCAACCAGCGGCAAATGTTCGGTTCGCGCACCGCCCCGAGGGGCCAAGAGCGCACTGGCCACACACTTTTGCAACACGTCTTCGGCCATGGCCCGGTAAGTGGTCCATTTGCCGCCCGTCACCGTGACCAAACCCGAACGGCTGACCAGTACCGTGTGTTCGCGGCTCAGCGCCTTGGTGTTGTCACCCTCGTCTTGCGCTGGCTTGACCAGCGGCCGCAGGCCCACCCAAATGCTCTTCACATCACTTCGCTGCGGGGGGCGTGTCAGGTAGCGGGCCGACTCTTGCAAGATGAAATCAATTTCCGACTCAAAAGCCAAAGGCTCCGGGGCCAAATCGTCACGCGGCGTGTCGGTCGTGCCCAAAATCACCTGCCCCAGCCAAGGCACGGCAAACAGCACGCGGCCATCGGCGGTTTTGGGCACCATCAAGGCCGCATCGCCGGGCAAAAACGCCTTGTCCACCACCATGTGCACGCCTTGGCTCGGCGCCACCATGGCCTGTGTGCTGCCGTCTTGTTCGCGCAAGGCATCGACCCACACCCCTGTGGCGTTGACCACGCACCGCGCTTCAATTTCATGGCTTTGCCCCGTCAAGGTGTCCACGCCATGCACCCCCGACACTTGGCCGTCGGTGTAGCGCAGGCGCTCGACCCGCATGCGGTTGATCAACAAAGCCCCTTGCAGCGCCGCGCTGCGTGCCAAGGCCAGCGCCAGCTTGGCGTCATTGAACTGGCCATCCCAATACATCACACCGCCGCGCAAACCCTCAGGCTGCACCGAGGGCAAACTGGCCAAAGTCTCCCGGCGCGACAAAAACTCGGTTCGCCCCAAGCCCGACCGGCCAGCCAAGGCGTCGTACAGCTTCAGACCCACGCCATAAAACGGCTTTTCCCACCACGCATACGAGGGCATCACAAAGGGCAAGGCCTGGGCGATGTGCGGTGCGTTGTGCAGCAATGTGCTGCGCTCGTGCAGCGCTTCGCGCACCAAGGCAATGTTGCCCTGCGCCAAATACCGCACGCCCCCGTGCACCAACTTGGTCGAGCGCGACGAGGTGCCTTTGGCAAAATCGTCCGACTCCAGCAACACCACGCTGTAGCCACGCGACGCGGCATCCAAAGCCAAACCCAAACCCGTGGCCCCGCCACCCACAATGGCCAAGTCATAAACAGTGCGCTTGTTCAAGCGGGCCATCAGGTCGGCACGGCGTGTGGGCAAAGGTGAGGCGAGCGTTGGCATGGATTAAAGTCAGTTGATCCCGTTCATTATGGTTGGATAAATCCATGACCTACCTCCTCGCGCTCGACCAAGGCACCTCCAGCTCGCGCAGCATTGTGTTCAACCCCCAAGGCCAAATCGTGGCCATGGCGCAGCAAGAGATCACCCAGATCTACCCCCAACCAGGCTGGGTCGAACACGACCCGATGCAAATTTGGCAAACCCAGCTGGCCACCGCGCAAGAGGCCCTGGCCAAAGCCGGCATCAGCGCCGCCCAAGTGGCGGCGGTGGGCATCACCAACCAGCGCGAAACCACGGTGGTGTGGCACAAAAGCACCGGCCAGCCCATTCACAACGCCATCGTTTGGCAAGACCGCCGCACCGAACCGGCCTGCGTGGCCCTGCGCGAACAAGGCCTGACCGACACCATTCAGGCCAAAACCGGTTTGCTGGTGGACGCGTACTTTTCGGGCACCAAACTGCAATGGATTTTGGACAACGTCCCCAACGCCCGCGCCCAGGCCTTGCGCGGCGAGTTGCTGTTTGGCACCATCGACACCTGGCTCATGTGGCACTTGAGCGGCGGCGCGGTGCACGCCACCGACGTGAGCAACGCCTCGCGCACCCTTCTGTTCAACATCCACACCCAGCAATGGGACACCGAACTGCTGGCCGCCTTGCGCATCCCGCCCGCCATGTTGCCCAAGGTTCACACCTCCAGCGCCCAGTTTGGTCAGGTGCGCCCCGAGCTGCTGGGCCACGCCATCCCCATCGGCGGGGTGGCGGGCGACCAGCAAAGCGCCCTGTTTGGCCAAGCCTGCTTTGGTGCGGGCATGGCCAAAAACACCTACGGCACGGGCTGCTTCATGCTCATGCACACCGGCCACAGCGCTTTGCAATCGCACAACGGCCTGATCACTACCAGCGCTGCGCAAACCTTGTCACCCGACACGGCAGCACCGCAATTTGCTTTAGAGGGCAGCGTGTTTGTGGGCGGTGCCGTGGTGCAGTGGTTGCGCGACGGGCTGGGGGCCATTCGGCACAGCAGCGAGGTGCAAGCCCTGGCCGAAAGCGTGCCCGACTCGGGCGGCGTGATGGTGGTGCCCGCCTTCACCGGGCTGGGTGCCCCTTACTGGAAACCCGACGCCCGAGGCTCCATCACCGGACTGACTCGCGGCAGCACCGTGGCCCACATTGCGCGTGCAGCCCTGGAGAGCATCGCTTTTCAAAGCGCCGCCCTGCTGCAAGCCATGGGCCGCGACCTGACACAAGCCGGCCTGGCCCCAGTGCAAGAGTTGCGGGTGGATGGCGGCGCCTGCGTGAACAACCTGCTCATGCAGTTTCAGGCCGATTTGCTGGGCCTGGACGTGGTGCGCCCCGAAGTGACCGAAACCACTGCCTTGGGCGCAGCCTATCTGGCCGGTTTGTCCACCGGGGTCTATGCCAACACCGACGAGCTCAGCGCCCTGTGGCGCACAGAACGCCGCTTCAGCCCACAGCGCCTGCCCGACTACGCCGCCGAACAAATGGCCCTGTGGGAACACGCGGTGCGCAAGACCGTGCTTTGAAGGGCGTCCCTCACGGGTGACGGGGTCCTGAATCAGTCCAGCCCTGACGCAGCCCCTGGGCTTGCCAGGCCGCATATTCGGAGCGGCGCAAGCGGTACCGCGCAATGCTGCCCTCGTGCAGCTGACGCAGTGCGTCCGTCAACATCAGCATGAACGCGGCTTGATCGGCCCCACTGACGATGCCTGAGGCCACTTTGGCCATCACCTCGGGCGTGGGTTGCAGCAGCCCTTTCACCACGGCTTGCACCGCCTGGATGAGCGCCTCCCGGTACTTGATCTTCAAAGGATCGGGCTCCACCATGGTTTGTGTGATGGCCAGGTAGCGCTGGCAAGAGCGCTCGTAAGCCCACACAAACACATCACGCAACAAATCGACCTCATTGAGCTCGTAAACGCCCAAAGTGCCCTCAACGTAAGCCCGCTCCGGGACATCGATGAATGACAAAGGGCAAAGGTTGTTTTTGAACAGCGAAATGTTGGCCCCAATGCGCGAGACGCGTTTGTTGACGTCTTCAAACGGCTGCAAATAAGGCAACTGCACCATCAAAAAAAACGCTTGCTCAAACGGATCGGGAATGGCGGCGGCCTTGTTCAACAATTGCTCAAAGCCATCCTCGATGACTTGTGGCAAAGCTGCGGGGTGAAACACGGTGCCTGAAATCTCAACCGACCGCCGCCGAAGCCGACCACTGGCCTGAGGGTCCCGCATCAAATCCTGTGACAGCACGGCGTGCAGGTTTTGGAACGTGAACGCATCAAAGCCCACCTCATCGGCGTTCTCGATCAGCATCTCGATGGCCGCTTTGTGGTTCAAAATCATCTGCGTTTCAATGGCGTCCTTGCCCGTGGCGATTTGGCCCAGCTCAATCAAATTTTGAGTGTCCAAGCGGCTGTAGGTGTTGCCCTCCAGCTTGGACGAAGCCCACGACAAATCCACGAGCAATCGGCTCAGAATGTCCCGGGCATAAGTGCCCGCTGGCCGTTCGTTGGCTGCGGTGCGGCCCATCTCGTGCAATTGGCTGCGCCATGACGCCGACAAGTAAAAAGTATGGCCCGGCTGGTAAGCCTCTAAAAACTCACGCCGATAGCCCACAGGGCGGCGGTGCATCAGCGGCAGCCGCACCTGATCGCGAATGCGAGCGCCCTCAGGGGAAACGTGGACATACAGCTCCGCCTCAGCCGTCCCCACCCAGGCCGCAGAGGCAAGACCTGCAGACTCACCCGCCTGCGCCAATGCAGGCTTGTAATGCCATGCCGTGCTCTCTCCCTGGGCTGTCAGACGTTTCGCTTGAATGAGCTTTTGTAACCGCCGCTGCAAAGTGCGGCGGTTGATCTTCTGCCCTTGCAAACGCTCGATTTCCTTTTCGATCTCAGCGATCTGCAACCCGCCGGGCTGCGCCGCGACGATGGACTCGATCAGCTGAAGTTCTTCGGTCGGTAGGGTGCGTGACATCTTCGGCTTCTCCATGGCTGAGCACTCTTTGTGTCGTGCAAATGGTATTGCGCGACAAAATTTATCTTGATTATGTCGTCCAATGTGTCGCGCATCAAACCAATTCTGTCGCGCAATGGGTGAATGGATGTCGCGCAAATTCAATCGGGTTGTTTTGACGGGTGCTTTGGCATCGCTAACCTGCTTTCAGCTGCCTGGTCTTTAGCAGCTTCAAAATATGAACCCATAAAGACTACAATCTCATCCGCGCCGGATTTATTCCAGACCACTTGCCTGGGCGCACAACAAATACATGGCTAAAGCGTCACGCAGCGCCCTGATCCCGCACGCCGCCGACGTTCCAATCGTCTGCGGGAGAAGGAAAAAACCATGGCCTACGCCACCATTGCGCTGCAAAACCAAACCCTCCAAATCCAGACCGTGCCCGGCTCGGGAATGATCAAGGTGCTGTTGCCAGAAACCGACCCCTGCTTTTACAACCCGGCCACGGGCTTGTTCAGCACAGAACCCACGTCCGAGGGCGGCACAACCGACTTGGTCACCCAACACCTGCCCGAGCTGAAGCAAAAGCTCAATGAGTTTGATGCCGCCCGACGCGCCGCCATCGCTGAGGCCCATCAGCTTTCTGCGGGCGTGTAAGCCCATCACAGCCTCAAGCCCTGATCCATCCATGCGGTGAATTAACCAAAGCCATCACCATGACAAGCCAACTGCCCGCCGAACTTTTTCAAGCCTTCACCGAAACCGACTACATCGTCCACCATGAACCGCCGTTCACGATGAACATCGGCGTGTTTTGCCCGGACCTTGAAAAGTTGATGGCCGAGCGCAAGGTCTTGTGTGCTGCTTTCATCACCGCATGGAACCCGTTTGCCCAACAGCTGAGCGACACGGAGAACGAAGCGCGACAGCAAACGCTGAAAGACAACCTCACACAACGTGGCCTGGCTTTCATCGATGGCATTGGGCAACACCCCGGCAATAACTGGCCCGGTGAGCCCAGCGTGCTGATTCTGGACATGGGCCGCGAAGCCGCCAAAGCGCTCGCGGGTCAATATGAGCAATGGGCCTTTGTCTGGGCCGATCAAACGGCCGTGCCCGCGTTGATGCAGCCCGATTGAAGTGGCCGTTTATTGATCTGGCCCTTTGAAGTCTGAAGTGAAAGGCTGGTCCTGGGCACAGCGATCAGCCCTGTTATCCATGTGGGAGTCCCGCCCTCGGGGCGATGGGCAGTGGTCTGCGAGATGCCATCTCGGCGAGGGCGCCGCTCCTACAAAAAAGGCGTTCATGCAAACATCATCGGGCCTGCATTTTTTAAGCGCGCCGCCCAAATAATTGACATTGTTTGAAAAACGTCAATAATTTCTGACATGCAAACATCTGAAAAGATCAGGCAAGCCATCGCCGACAAGCCCCCAGGGGCCGTCTTCTCCAGTGCTGACTTTTTGTCGGTGGGGAGTCGCGCAGCCGTTGACCAGGCGCTCTTTCGCATGATGAAGGCAGGGCTCATCGAGCGGGTCGCCAGAGGGCTTTATGTCACAGCGGGCCAGCGTGTGGACGCACAATCCATTGCCCATGCAATGGCACAAAAAACGGGGGAAAAAGTAGGGCTTGCGCCAGCCGCAGGAGCAGAAGATCTGCTGGTGGTGCCCACTTCGGGTCTGTCGCGCACCGTCAAGGCCGCTGGGCACACCGTGCAATTTCGCCGCATGAGTCAAAGGAAACTCCAGCTCGCTGCCAGTCCCAAAGGCATGATCTTGCTGGAGCTGTGGACCCGGGGCATCAAAGACCTCACAACACTGGAGATCCAGCGTGCCACGGGTGACTGGGATGAAAAGGACATGGACAGCTACGCAGCGCTGATCCCCGCGTGGCTGCGCACCGTCATTCACCAAGCCAATGCGACACGCAAGTCCGTCAAGATCGGTTTATCGGGCGCTTATGACTGGTCAAACCCCAACATCAAGGACGATGTGTTGATCGGCCATGTGCTCGAAAAACACAAGTTCGAGGATGTGGCTCGGTTGTGCTTTTACTACGGCGTCCCCAAGGTCAAGCGCGTTTTCAAGCGGCATGCATTTGAGCCCATGACCAGCGCCAGCGTGAGCAGGATGCTGGGCAACATCAGCAAAGGCTTTCAAAGAGCTCCAGCAAAAGCCATTCAGGATGACCTGATTGACGGCGCCAAGGTCACGTTTCACTCCCGCAATGAAAGCGATCGGCCCAAGGCGCAGATTGCGTACTTAAAGACCGCCCCCAAGGTGACGGTTTCTGAGGGAGGCTTTGATCTGCTGAGCGTTGAAGGGCTTCTTGTCATGAAAAGCCTCGTTGTCTATGACCGCGTGAAGTCTCGTGATCTCTACGATTTGATGGTCCTCACCAGAGACCATGGCTACACACTCGACGACATTTTTTTGGCCATCAACAGCTATCAGCCCATCAGAAACAAAGACCCCGAACACTTCAAGAGCGTGGTCACGGGCGTGATCCCGCTCGACAAAAACGATGAAAGTTTTGCCAGCATCCAGCTGAATGTGAAGATGACTGACATTTACAAGTACTTCCAGAAGCTGATCAACGACTACGAAATCAGGGCCGTCCAGCAAATGCGGCCAAGCTCTTGAAGCACGCAAGGCTGCTTTATCGATAACGGGCTTGGTGAATAAACGTCGGGGCTTTCGCGGCAATCGCCTGCAGGTGTGTGCGCAATTCCTGCTTGCTTACAAAAGTCTTGAAACGCCCCGCATCGATGTCGGCAATGCCCTCTTGGGCGGCTTGTCGTAACGCGGCAAGCCGGTCGGCATCATCGGCTTGACCTTGAACCAGCTTGTGGATGCGAAGATTTTTCATGGTGCAGATTGTGGCGTGGGTTTGGGAACGACAAAACGCCTATTCCTCAGACGGCGCAATCAAAGCCACCAAGCCCATGCTCATGGCCGCCAGATCGAGCACTATTGATCCGGCCCTATGAAGATTGAACTGCCCCTGTGTTTGTCGGTTGTAGGTCGGTGGCTTTAGCCCCGACATGCAGCCTACGCCCAAGCCAGCAATGTCGGGGCTAAAGCCACCGACCTACGGGATGTCTGTGCAATAAATTTCAAACATCAGCGTGCCGGATCAATAGGTAGCCATTGCGCTGCTCAAGTCCTCTAAGGAAACACTCTGAATGGGAAAAAATTTCCCATACGTAATTTTTTGTACTAAATTGTTCTTTAAAGCTCCCGCAGGATACACATCCATAACTTTCATGGCAGTGATCAGTAACTGGATCGTAGTTACAATTCCAGGCTGCCTTGGCTTAACAAATGGCACAAGCTGACAAAATCATTGAAAAGATCAAGGCAAAGCCCACCCCAAGCAACATCAAGTGGGGTGAGTTGGTTGCAGTCTTGAAGCATCTTGGCTACAAGGTGATCATGAACAGTGGGTCGCGAAGAAAGTTTCATCACGCAGAGAAAGACAACGTGATCAGCTTGCACAAACCCCACCCGGGTAACGAGGTGAAGCCTTGTTACATCAGAGAAGTTCGCGAGACGTTAGAAGAAATTGGCCTGATCTAGGCGGAGAGATACGCATGACAACACTGGAATACAAAGGGTACCAAGGCTCTGCTGAAGTAGACGCCGAGACGGATGTTCTTGTCGGCAAAATTCTTTTCATCACCGATTTGGTGACGTATGAAGCAAAGACAGTGCAATCACTCCGTAAAGAGTTTCAAGCTGCTGTAGATGACTATCTTGAGACCTGCCTGCAGCTTGGGCGTGATCCTCAGCAACCATTCAGTGGCGTTTTTAATGTCCGTGTTGGCCCCGCTTTACACAGAGCAGCTGCGATCAGAGCGCAAAAGGATGGCGTGAAGTTGAATGCAGTCATGGTGAATGCATTAGAGCGATATTTGACAGACACTCCGGCCAAACATTCGCACACCCATGACCACACGGTCACCGTGAAGATCGTGTCGCTGTCACAAGTCAAGAGCCTTGAGCCACGCACTTACAACACGCAGCAGCCGCAGCAATTTGAAATGCACACACATGTCACCCATTGAGCAACCCCTTTCGCTTGATCTGAAGTCTTTGACAGAGGTCTTGATCCGTCATTTCGACATTCATGAAGGCACCTATCAACTGAACCTGGGATTCAGGATTGGTGTTGGTGGCTTCGCCATGGATGGCGACCCCGAAGGCAACCCTTTGCCCGGCGCGATGGTGGGCGTTGAGAGCGTGTCTTTGGCAAGGATTTCCGAAGGGATGAGTGCGCCTAACGCAGTAGATGCAGCGTTGGTGAATCCGCCTTCGAAACCCAAAGCAAAAGCACGCGTCAAGAAAATCAACTGACTGTCAAGCCAGCGCCAGCGACAGAACAGTCATGGTCCGAGACCCAGCCACCCAGTGGCCCGCTGCCCGGCCGCTACCGCAGCACACAGGCGGCAACTCAATGACGGGCCATCCTCAAACGGCGCAATCAAAGCCAGCAAGGTGGGCGATGCAGAGCCGGGTGAAGCCTTTCACACCACAGAAATCCCGGTGCGTCTGGCCCAACTGAGCAGCGAGCTGGTCTCTCGCTCGCAAGCCAAATGGGTCATGAACCGCGCCACACAGTTCAAGACCGTGGTGCTTGACTTTGAAGGCGTGGCCCACGTCGGCCAAGCCTTTGTGGATGAAGTTTTTCGTGTCTTTGCCACCGCACACCCGCATGTGCGGCTCAAAACCATGGGCATGACGCCAAAGGTGGCCAAGCTCGTGAGCTTGTTTGGAGGGGCCTGATTTGCAGCGGGCGAACGTCCAAAAACGAGAGGTCAGCGTGGGGCGCTGCAGGTGCCTGTTTTGGCCATATTGAGTTTGGCAATGGCCGCTCTGCCTCGCGCTTCCGAGACTCTTTCAAGGTTTGCGCCCTCCACCACCAAACCAACCCTGGTGTATTGGCGAATGAAATACGTCTGACCCGATTCGACCATCAACTCCATCGCGTTGGGCGAGAACTCGGACTCGGTTTCAATCTTGTGCTTTCTGCCGCCTTCCACTTCGGTGTAGAAAAAGACATCCGGGCCACTTTCACCCAGGCACTTGCCGTTGATCCAAAGGTCTTTTTTGAGCATCTTGCCCATCCAGCTGTCACGGTAGATGTAGAGGCCCGCTTTGCCTTGACTTGGCGCGTTGAACTCTTTGGACTTTGACGATGAATTTTGGGGTGCCATCTCGACGGTGGCGCATCCAGAAACCACCAGGGTGGCCGCCAACAGCAAAGCAGAAATTGTTTTCATGGTGAGGATTGAGTCGTGAAAACCTTGACAGTTTCACACTTTATGATGATCTTAATAGCAAATTTTATTTTAAAGATACTTCCAAATAACCTATTTATTGTTTCCATTTGTGTACTCCACCGGGACGAATCCTTGCTGCGACACCCATTGCCGCAGCAGCAACTCGGGCTTTGAAAATTAACGGCCAAGGCCGCATCACTCAGACGGCGCAACCAAAGCCACCAAGCCCATGCTCATGGCCTCCAGCTCGGGTTCGGGAAAACCGTGCTGATCGAACAGCGCGTTCATGCCTGCAAAGGCCTGATTCAAAAAGCCGGGCAGCATCCCCACCACTGAATGGAAACACCATTGGTAACAAATGCGTTACCCTTAACCAAGGAATTATTGGCCGAGTACAAGGCCCGAAAAAAAGTAACGCACGCCAACACAAGCGCCAAGCACAAGAGGTAACCCATGGCACTGACCAGAAACTTCAAAGACACTGTCGTCGAGCGCGTTCAGAGCGACGCATCTTTTGCACAGGCACTCCTGGATGAAGCCGCCACTTTGTTTCTTAACGGCGAACCCGAAACAGCCCGGCTAATTTTGCGAGACCTGGTCAACGCCACCATGGGCTTTGAGCAACTGGCCACATTGACGGCCAAGCCCAGCAAAAGCCTGCACCGGATGCTTTCGCCCAAAGGCAATCCCAGCATGGACAACCTTGCGGCCATTTTCAGGGCCGTGCGCGAGAGGCTTCAGGTCAGCCTGTCTGCGCATTCGGTTGCGGCTTAGAGCCTGAGCAAGCCACCGTTACCCAGGATTCAGCGCCCTTTGTAAGCCTTCAAAGCCACCGCATATTCCTTCGAAAAATCCGCCCCCAGATCCGCTGTCGGGTCCACCCGCTGGAAGGCCGCGTACATGATGGCCAGCAGCTGCAGGCCTGAGAACTCGCCCGGCAAACTCTTGAGCGTGTATTGCTTGGCTGGGTTGTTGATGTCCAGCCCAGACTGGCCCTTCAAAGCGATTTCGAGGGCGATGCGCTGCATGTCCTTGGGGCCGACTTTGTCGAAGGTGCGCAGCGCATCGGTGATGTAGGCCAACACGTCCAACCGCAGGCCACCGACAGCGCCCTCTTGCAGACCCTTGTGCGCCAGGCGCGTGCGGGCTTTTTCGGCCTGCTCCACCACGGGCGATGTCGGGTGCTCCTTGATGATCCGGTTGAACAGACCATCGGCTTCGCGGTCGGCATCGACCGTGTCCAGGTCGGACAAGCCCAGCGCCAAGCCGTAAATGCTTTGCGGGTCATCGGGCATCAGGGCCAGCGCATTGCGCAGGTAGGCCACGCCCTCTGCCGGGCGCTTCATGGCCAGCAACATGCCGCCCAGGTTGCGCTGTGTGTAAGCGTCTTTCGGGTTGAGGCGCAGCGCTTCGGTGAAAGCCTCTAAAGCCTGCTCCGGCTTGCGCATGCGGTGGTACGCGTTGCCAATGCCAATCCACGAATGCGCGTGCTTCGGGTCCAGCTGCACGGCCCTTTTCAGGCGAATGATCGCTTCGTCGAACTGGCCCAACTCGCTGTAGCAAAGCCCCAGGTTGTAGAGCACGGCGGCATTGTCCGGCTCGTCCTTGTTGACCGCTTCCAGGTAAGGCACGGCCTCGGCCAGCTTGCCCGCCTTGAGCATGGGCATGATCATGTCCAGTGCATCGGCATCACGCGGGTAAGTCATCACGCCGATTTCTTTGTCATCGACGGTGACGATGGCGCTTTGACCACTGGCCGCGTACTCGGCCGCGAAGTGCACCCCCACCGCCATCTTGAAAGCCTCGGAGCCAATCTGCCGCGCATCGGCGGGCAGCAGGTTCAGGTCGAAGCGGTGCAGCGGGATTTTGAATTCAGAAATCATGAGAGGATTTTGTAAGGACGCCACTGGTACCAGGACGACATGCCCAGCGCTTGCGCCCAGGCATCGATGAGGGTGCGGTCGTGCTCGGGGCCTTGCGGCACCGCAGCGCCCGCATCGCGCAAAGCCTCGCCCACGCCCATGACGCCCGCAGCCCGGTAAGCAATTGCAAGAACGCTGGTGCCCAGCAGCTGGTCGGCCAACAAGGCATAAGCGGCAGGCATGCCCAGCAAAGGCACGGGCACCGTCAAGCGGCCCATGGCCATGGACAAGAGTTGGAGGTTTTCTTGCTGAATTTGCAACATACCGACACGCTGCACATCACGCAGAGTTGGATACTCGTCATGCAGCCACTGGTCCACCCGCATGCCCACCGGGTACGACAGCAGCGTCATCAAAGCCCATTGCTCCACCTTGCGCGCGAACATGGGCACGCGCTCCAGGTCGGCGTCGGGCAGCGACTGCCCACTGGTCAACAAGGTGGCCACTTGTTCCGTGCCCTCGCCCGTGTCGGTGAAGTCGAAACGCATGTCGGGCGGCAAGGCGTAAAAGCGCAAGGCATAAGCGCACTGGTACGCGACCCAATAGTCCAGCGGCCCACTGCCCGGCCGGTAACGCAACACATGGGCGGCGGCACCGTGGCGGGCTTTTTGAAGGGTGGCTTGGATGCTGAGCGAACTGTCAGGCTGAAATTCGATGGGACACCCGCTGAGGGCTTCAACCCGCTGCACGATGCCCAGCGTCTCTGGGCGTAGATTTTTCATGGGGTGATTATCGGGGCTTTGAAAGCGGACGGACAAGGCCGCATCACTCAGACGGCGCAACCAAAGCCACCAAGCCCATGCTCATGGCCTCCAGCTCGGGTTCGGGAAAACCGTGCTGATCGAACAGCGCGTTCATGCCTGCAAAGGCCTGGTTCAAAAAGCCGGGCAATAACGCCGGATCGATGAGCACCGCGCCACGGCCGGGAAACTCCACGCCGCAGCAGCACGAACCCAAAATCTTGATGCTGTCGTCCACCTGGTTCAAAAAGAAACCCCAGTAAGGCCACTGGGCGGCCAGCCGCTTGAGGAAGTGGCGCACCTCGGGAATGTCCACCAGCTCACGCGGGTCGTGGTTGTAGCCGTCCACCACCAGACTCATCTGCCCCCGGTAGAGCCAAGCATCTTCACGCGTGGCGGTGAACACCTTTAGTGAATCCAGCACCGAAGCCAGATCTTGTTGCTCCACCTGCCGCCTGGAAATCAACAGGACAACAGGGTCGGTCACGCCTTTGCGCAGGTCAAGTCGGGGTGGGGTCATGGGCGGGTATTTTGTCAGCTACTCTTTAAACAATAGGCTTTGAGCAACTGGCAGCATTGACGGCCAAACCCAGCAAAAGTCTGCACCGGATGCTTTCGCAAAAAGGCAATCCCAGCAGGGACAACCTCGCGGCCATTTTCAGGGCCATGCGCGAGAGGCTTCAGGTCAACCCGTCTGGGCGTTCGGTTACGGCTTTCGACAGAATTTGTTGTTTGAAATCGGCCAACTGGAGAATTTGCACCCCACGGAACGGGTGCATCTCTAGCAAGTGAACATCACTCGAGACAAGAACATCGGCTTTTGCCGAAATGGCCAGCTCCAAAAATTTATTGTCCTTTGGGTCTCGGCATTCTGTGACAGGTGTGGTGGCCTCGATCAAAATCACAGATTCGCGGAAGAGCCTCACCCACATCAAGCGATGCTCAAGGGGCCTCCACGCATTGAACTTTTCACGCGTCAGAACCGTTGCAAGTTCATTGAAAGTGTCCACCGAACAAAAAACATCATGCTCAAGAACAGCACGACGAAAAATTTTCGCTGGCTCACGGTCTGGATTCAGACAAGCTGGGATGAGCGAACTCGTATCGAAGACAACTCTTTTACGGGCGTAACTCATGGACAAGCTTGTTTAATTGTTCAAGTGTGAGATTTGGAGCGTCAGCATTGGCAGATGGCATGGCATCCATGAACTGCACCAGTTTGCGGGCGTTGTAGTCGCGCAGAGCTTCGGTAGCGAGCGAATACGGAAGAATCATCATGGTTGGCGTGCCGTATTGGGTGACAGCCACAGGCTCCCCGCTTTTCACGATGTTGGCAATCGACCCGAATCGGTTTTGCACTTCTACGGACGATAGCGTTTTCATGGTCTTATCCTCTGTTGGGTTAGGTAACCTAGACATGTTATCCATGTTAGTCAGAATGGCAAGCAAAAAAAGCCTTACCTCACCAAGACCTGTCATTCATTCGTTTATCGTTTTTTCAAGCCAAAAACCCCAAATGTCTTTTTCAAGCAAATGGGGCGGCCGGCCCGTGGCCGCTGCGGCAACTTCGAGTGCTTCGGCTTGATCTGCGCGGCTCAGTGCGAACCAAGGCTCAGCCACCAGACACCTCACTGACAGCCTTGGCCATCCAGCTGGGCAACAGGTTTCTGGCACCGCGCATGGCGGCCCATTCTTGGGTTTCCAACACGCCATGCAGCGTCTGCAACGCAGCTGGCGCATGGTCTGGCCCCAGCCACAAAAGCGCACGAATGGCTTGGCCTGCAGGGCGTTTGCCCATGATCATTTGCCAACGGTTGCCGTGTTTGAGTTCCACCACGCGATGGCCCAAATTCAGGCGACGTGATGGCCCTGTCGTCAGAAAAATCTCTTTGATCGGCACCTGAGTCGTTAGACCCAAAGCATTGGCCTCGGCTGCGCCGCTGGGCACCACCACTTCACCGCTGGCCGCTTCAATCGCCTCGACAACGGATTCGGTAGAAGGCGGGCGCACACCAAATCGACCCTGCACAGGCAGGGCGTACACGCCACGCCCCACCCTCAAAAGCAGCCCCTCTTTGGTCAAACGGGTGAGCGTTTGGTCAATGGCAGCCCGAGTCCCCAGGTGAAGGAATTCCTTGGGCGACAGCAAGCCCCCCTCTGGCAGGGACTGGGCGACTGACAAAACAGCTTGCGCAAGTTGACTCATGGGTTGGCCTCAATTTGTCAGAAGTATATGAGAGTTTCTGACAACACGCCTATTCTTCAGACGGCGCGATCAAAGCCACCAGCCCCATGCTCATGGCCTCCAGCTCGTGCTCAGGAAAACCGTGCTGGTCGAAGAGCGCGTTCATGCCTGCAAAGGCCTGGTTCAAAAAGCCGGGCAGCAGCGCCGGATCGATGAGCACCGCGCCACGGCCGGGAAACTCCACGCCGCAGCAGCACGAACCCAAAATCTTGATGCTGTCATCCACTTGGTTCAAAAAGAAACCCCAGTATGGCCACTGGGCGGCCAGCCGCTTGAGGAAGTGGCGTACCTCGGGAATGTCCACCAGCTCACGCGGATCTTGGTTGTAGCCATCCACCACCAGACTCATCTGCCCCCGGTAGAGCCAAGCGTCTTCACGCGTGGCGGTGAACACCTTGAGTGAATCCAGCACCGAAGCCAGATCTTGTTGCTCCACCTGCCGCCTGGAAATCAACAGGACAACAGGGTCGGTCACGCCTTTGCGCAGGTCAAGTCGGGGTGGGGTCATGGGCGGGGATTTTGACGCAAGCTGGCGCGTCAACCCAGGCAAAGCCCTGGTTACGTCGCTCCAGTTGTTTCAATACGCTGCACTTTTCGACTTTACGAGGAGCCACGATGATCACTGAGGACACCACACCCCGCAAACGCTTTCAATGTGGCCAACGCCCAGACAGACCGGGCATGTACCTGGCGCTATTTCATGGACGCGAGGGCAGAAGAGAGCAGATGAACGAATTTGGATTTGCTGGTCCCTTGCTGGGACCGCTGCGGTATTGCCACACAACCTACCTGTCCGATATCAAAATATTATTCGAAGATCTGGAGGACGCGCGGCTTTGTTGCGGCTGTGACGAGCGCGATGTGATTTTGTCCGTCGTCGATGACATGATTCACTTTGAAAACGCCTACTATGGCGATTGGTCGGTATTCACCATGGACGCGGATGAGTGTCAACGACCCAATGACACCTTCAGGAACAAGCCGCGAAACAACCTCATGTTTGGCCATCGTAGCCATGAGGATGGGTAATCACAAGAACGGGGAGCCACATGTCAATCGTCAATACCTGGACGCGCAACGAAACATTGGCGGCGTTTCACATTTACCTGCAACTGCCGTTTGGCCAGCTGCATCGCAACCAACCCCGCATCGTGCAGTTGTCGCAGTGGATTGGGCGCACCGCCAGCGCTGTGGCCATGAAGCTGGTCAATTTGGCCAGCCTCGACCCTCAAATTGTGGCCAGTGGCCGACGCGGCATGGGCAATGCATCCAAGCTGGACCAACAAATTTGGAACGAGTTTTTGGTGGCCAACGACCCCGTGGTGACCGAAGCGGCCACGTCCTTTGGCCACTATGCAGAACAAAACGGCCTGCCGCCCTTTGTGGACGTGTTGGACGAAGTGTCCGACATTGCAGAAGGCAAAACCACCACGGCCATCGTGCAGGTGCGCGTCAACCAAGCCCGGTTTCGCCGCGCCATCTTGGCCAGCTACAACGCCACCTGCTGCATGAGCGGCCTGCGCGTGCCCAAGCTGCTGGTGGCCAGCCACATCGTGCCGTGGAGCATGGACACCCAAAACCGCCTGAACCCCAGCAACGGCCTGTGCCTGTCAGCCCTGCACGACCGGGCCTATGACCAAGGGCTGATCACGGTGTTACCGGACTTCACCATCCGCGTGGGCGAAGCGCTGCGTCACGCTGAGTTGGACCCGTTTGCACAAACCAGCTTGGCGCAATGCCAAGGGCAAGCGATTCGCCTGCCGGAACGCTTTCGGCCTGCGCCTGCGTTTTTGGAGGTGCATGCGAGGCGGTTTGGCTTTTTGTAAGTTGTGTGGCGGAATTCGATGATTAACTGATGATCAATGGCGGTGTCAGCAAAGGTTTTCCTTGACCCATTTAACAAGCTGCTCTGGGCTTACATGCTCCAAAATCGGCACTTCGCCGGGAAACCCGGACGCACTCTTTTTGTAAAGGTTGTATTTCGCCGCAAACGAAAATAAACCGGTGCCAATTGAAAATATTACAAAGCCAGATAATTCAGCCAGTTGCTTGGCCGAGTTCACATGGCCATGAATTTCGACTTCACGTTTCAGACTTTCAATTTTCTGGTTGCTCTCTTGGTGTTGCTTGAAACTATCAAGCTTGAATTGATTCTTCACCTTCTTGATGATCAGATGCGGATCTAGCCCCGTACCCAACACCTCGATGTAATTATTCAAAGCACGGATCGCGTCGCGGTGGCCCATTTCTATGAGTGTCTTTGCGAACCGAATGATGTCTGGCTGAGTGCCAAAATGCGCCACCAAAAACTTTCTCTCCATATCGTTTGCAATCGTTTCGCGCTGATCAAATTTTTTGCTCTCGATCATCAAAACCACGAACTCAAACGCCAGACGGTGAGCAGTTTTAGACAAGCGTTTTCTGATCACGGCAAGATCAGGAAGAACTGCAACTGCAACCTCCCATCTGGATTCCAACTCCACCAGCGCAGCATCAAAAGCTTCATCGACCTTTTCCGAATCAGCCCCCATACTGCTCGTCGTTGACTGATTCGTCTGGTCGTAAGCTCGTCGCTTTACAGGATCACCCAGAATGCCGTACGCAACATTGATCTCTGCCATTTTTCGTGTTGCTTCATTGACGTCACCTTTCCACCGGTCTGGGTGGTACATGCTGGCAAGGGCTCGGTATGCTGCAGTAATGACAACCTGCTCTGCATCACGCATGACACCTAAAATACGGTAATGATCTACGAATTGAGTCATGTGTAAGTATCGATTGCCTGGAAATGGGCTGATCATAAGACCACAGAAACCACCAACAACCCTATTTGTGACCGCTAACAAAAACTTGACCGCATCTAGTGGTTTTGTGGCTCAGGTGCATTGAGTCACAACACGAACAACAATTGAATTAACTTCGGAACACTGCAATGGACGAGCACACCGACTTTTACCAAATACTTGGGGTCATGCCTGATGCGGAGCAGGTTGTCATTACAGCGGCTTACCGTGCACTAGCGAGCAGGTATCACCCTGATCGATGGGCCGGGGACAAGACCGAAGCTACACGCCGAATGAGCGAAATCAATGCCGCCTACGATGCTGTAGGCAGCCCTGAAAAACGAGCAAACTACGACCGTCTGAAGAGAACTTCGACAAGCACATTTGGTGAAAATTCCGAACAGGTTGATGCCGCATTTGATGAGGCAATGTCAAATCTTGAAGCAAGATGGCGGACGGCCGTTTCATTGATGCCAGACCTTCAGAACATTCGTGACCATCTGGCCAAGACAGCTCACAGGTTGGCTTTTGCATTCGTCGTGATCATGCTGGAAAGCAAAAAATTTCCACAGCGGATGGAAATTGCACAAACCATGGAGGTCAATTTCCTCGAGCGATATTTCGGAACAGACCAAGAAATCATCGTTTTTGCCAAGGATCTCATTGCAATAGGCAACAAGCAGGCAATCAAGGCGCTGAACAACTACGTAGATGTGGTCGGCTCAGAGGTTCCTGCTCAAACCATCATTCGAAAAGTTACCGATCAGTTTCAACTGAAGGTCTACAAGGCTAAACAAGTCGATGGGGAGCCCCTCCGAAAACTCAAAGAGAGTGCACTCCGCTGGGGTGACTTGGACGCGTGCCTAGGTTTAATTCGGGCCTCAGGCCTCGAGTACACAGAAGTCGGCGGAAGCATTTTCAAAAATACAAATTATGAAATATTTAGGAACGACCCAGCTTTAGGGAAAAGAGCCGTTTTGTTGCCACCATCAAACGCTATCAATCTAATCAGTTGGGTCCAGCGTAAGCGTACGGCGAACCCCTGCCCACCCACAAGTTTCAGCCGATTCTTTGCCCAGTCAGCTGCCAGCGGTGTGGCAGCAACTCTTGAATCCGCCTGTTGGGCCAGGTTGGCAGCTTCTCCATCACGTCCTTCAAGTACGCGTACGGGTCGTGACCGTTGAGTTTGGCCGACTGGATCAGACTCATCACCGCTGCCGCCCTTTGGCCCGCTCTGAGTGAGCCCGCAAACAGCCAGTTCTTGCGACCCAGGGCGATCGGGCGCATCTGGTTTTCAATCCAGTTGTTGTCTATCGGTATCTGTGCGTTGCTCAGGAACTGCGTCAGTGCTGTCCAGCGCCTCAAGCTGTAGTCAATCGCCCGCGCCGTGGCCGAGCCCTCGGGCACTTTGCCTCTTTGCTCCAAGAGACAGGCGTTCAGTTTCTTGATGACCTTGGCGCTTTCCTCTTGCCTGAGCTTGAGTCGGTTGGCTCCGTCCATGTCCTTGGCTTGCTGCTCCAGCTCGTACAACTGACCAATTTGCTCCAGCGCACGTTGCGCCATCTGACTCTTGTTGGCCGCATGCAGATCAAAGAACTTGCGCCTGGCATGCGCCCAGCAGCCAGCCTCCTCAATGGCGCCGCCCATGAGTTGCTTGTAGCCCGCAAAGTCATCGACCAGCAGCGTGCCGCTCCAGTCCTCAAGAAACTCGCCCGCATGCTTGCCCGCTCGGCTTTCGCAAAAGTCGTACACCACCGCCTTGATGTCTTCGTGTCTACCGGGGCTGTAGGCCCACAGGTAGGCCCTGTGCGTCTTGCCGTTGCGTTCGGCTTTGGGTTTGAGCATCTGCACCGTGGTCTCGTCTGCGTGAATGACCCAGTGCTGCAACACTTCTTGGCGCAGCGCATCGACCAGAGGCTGTAGTTGCACGCCGCAGCTGCCCACCCACTGCGCCAATGTGGAGCGTGCCAGGGGAACTCCGGCTCGGGCATAGATAGCCTCTTGACGGTACAGCGGCAAATGGTCGGCGTATTTGGCCACCAGCACCTGGGCCAGCAAACCGGTGGTGGCCAGGCCTTTGTCGATGATGTGCGCATCGACTGGTTTTTGTTTGAGCGTTTGGCAGCAAGCGCACACCCATTTGCCGCGCACATGGCGGTGCACCGTGAACACGCCGGGTGTGTAGTCCAGCTTATCGGCTACGTCCTCGCCCATGCGGCGCATGGGCTGCTCGCAGCATTGGGTAACTTCGGGCTCGTGCTTGAATTCTTGGCGTGGCAGCTGCTCGGGCAGTGGCAGGCGTTTGGGCTGACTGGGTGTACGTTGGGCGGCCGGGCGCATCTGCTCGATCTCTTCGCCCACAGCCTGCAGGTCTTCTTCCAGCGCGTCTTCGAGCAAGCTGCGCTGATTGGCATTCAGGGCCTCTGACTTGGCCGCAAACTTCAGCCGCTTGAGAACAGCCATCTCGAACGTGAGCTTGTCCAGCAGGGCTTGCTTGTGTTTGAGCTCGGTGGATTGCTGCTCGACCAATCGACTTTGTTGCTGCACAGTGCCCATCAACTGCTGCACCAGTTGGTGCATTTGCAGCTGGCTCATGCCGTCAAGATCGAGCGTTTCGTTCATGGGTGCAATCATCGCGTGCGCAAGGGCCTTTGACCATTGGCACATGTACCGATTGCAGAGGCTGCATCTGGCATTCAAGATCGGGCCACTGCAGTCACAGCACCGTGATCACCCCGGCAGGGCCCAGGCGCTGCCAAGGTAGGCCAACAACCAGCGCCTGGAGTTGTTCTGCGCTCAGGGTCAAACTGCCTCCAAGTCGGTTGCCCCAGACAAACTTGCCTTGGTTTAGACGGCGCGCGGCAAGCCATACACCCAGCCCATCGTGCACCAACACCTTCATGCGGTTGGCACGCTGGTTGGCAAAAAGGTAGGCATGGTGCGGATGGGCCGCGCCAAAGACTTGCACCACCCGCGCCAGGGCCGTATCGACACCGGCGCGCATGTCCAGCGGCAGGGTGGCCATCCAGATTGCATCGACGCGGATCATCGCAGCACCTGCAGTAAAAGTGAGGCGCACTCAGCAGCGCCAGACAGGGGCCAGGCGACCGACACCAAGGTGTCGCCCCGTTGGCAGCGCAGATCAATGGTCTGAGCAGTACAGCAAGCCGGTGCAGCTTGCAGGGCGCTCAGATCGAGCGCGATGAATCCAGCGCTGCTGGTCTGAGCAGATGCGGGCGGTGTGCTTGGGAAATGTGGGACATGTGAGCCGTGTTGGCGATGCTTTTGGAGCCAGCGGCGCAGTACGTTGGCATTCATGCCGTGGGCTGCCGCGATGGCACTGACGGATGCGCCGGGGAGTTGGCAGGAGGCCACCAATTCAGACTTGAACTGAGTGCTGTAGATGCGACGCGTGCGCGAAGGCGTTGAAGGGGTAGGAGTGTCTTGATTCATCATCGTGTCCACGTTGTTGTTGTGTGGCCAGGATGTTGCCGGGATGGCATTTGAATCTCAAGATGGGTTCACCGGACGCTTACGCCCCGCGCCCTGGTGGTGACATCGAACCGGGTGGTGCAGGACTGGGGCAAGTATCTGGGGGATGCCACGATGGCCAGCACGATTTTGGACAGGCTGATGCACCGCTGCGTGATGTTGGAGTTTGAGGGCAAGAGCTACAGGCTCAAGGAGGCGGCTGCTCGCTTGGCCATCCAGCCTGAAACGTCATAATCTGGCTGCGCTGCCTGGGGGAATTTGGGGTGGCCACGGGTGGGGGAATTTGGACTGGCCATCAGGGCAATACAGCACTTAGGTGATCGGTTACCCCCAAACTCCGATAACAAAGTTTAGAACTCGAATTTGGGGCATCCCAGCTTGCGATTTTGAGTATGAACTTCCCCCAAACTGGGAAAAGGCTTGAAATTGGCCGCAGCTCTTCGCTATTACTATTAGCTAGTGTAGTGTTGCATTCTGTTTGGAATTTAAGCGCTTGTTGGCACGAATGACCTTTTGCAAGATGTCGCGAGCGCTTTTTGTCCAGATGAAGGGCTTGGGATTTTTGTTGTGATGTGCGATGTATGCATCAATGGTGGCAATCAGTTGCGGCACGCTGGTGAATACGCCACGACGCAATTGCTCAGTCGTAATGTCACGGAAGAAGCGCTCCACCATGTTCAGCCACGATGCCGAGGTCGGGGTGAAGTGCATTGTGATGCGCGGGTGCTTGGCCAGCCACTCTTGAACAACTGGATGTTTGTGGGTCGCGTAGTTATCGGCGATCAGATGCAACGCCTTGTCTTTGGGCGTTTCACGGTCAATCTTCTTGAGGAACTTGAGCCACTCCACATGCGTATGACGTTGCTGGCAGGTGCTGATGACGGTGCCATC
>NZ_CXON01000026.1:0-48140 GCF_001269405.1 Limnohabitans sp. 2KL-3 | reverse complement strand
CGGGGCCTCGAAGTTGGGCGATGACACGAAACGGACCGCACCGGTGGTGSYATTGATGTTGAAGAGGGCMGCGTCGGCRCCGCTGAGGCTGTAGCTCAGCGTKGBGCCCGCATCCGGGTCGGTGGAGGTGGCGGTGTATACAGTGCCAGAGCCGTTCTCAGCAAAGCTGGTTGTGGCAGCACTGGTCACCGTTGGCGCTTCGTTCACATTGGTCACCGTAATGGCCACAGCTTTGGTCGCGCTCAAGGTTCCGTTGTCCGTGGCTGTGACCACGACGTCATAGATGTTGTCTCCACCCGCATCGGCCGGGGCCTCGAAGTTGGGCGCGGACACGAAACGCACCACACCGGTGCTGGCATCGATGCTGAAGAGGGCAGCATCGGCACCACTTAGGCTGTAGCTGAGCGTAGTGCTCGCATCCGGGTCGGTGGCTGTGGCTGTGTACACCGCGCCAGAGCCGTTCTCGGCAAAGCTGGTTGTGGCAGCACTGCTCACCGTTGGCGCTTCGTTGACATTGGTCACTGTGATGGCCACAGCTTTGGTAGCGCTAAGGGTCCCGTTGTCCGTGGCCGTGACCACGATGTCATAGACGTTGTTACCGTCCGCATCAGCAGGGGCCTCAAAGTTGGGTGCAGACACAAAACTCACCACACCCGTGTTGCTGTTGATGTTGAACAGGTCCGCATCCGTACCGCTGAGGCTGTAGCTCAGCGTAGCGCCCGCATCCGGATCGGTAGCGCTGGCTGTGTACACCGCACCAGCGCCGTTCTCGGCAAAGCTGGTTGTGGCAGCACTGGTCACTGTCGGCGCATCGTTCACGTTCGTCACCGTGATGGCCACGGCTTTGGTGGCAGTCAAGCTTCCGTTGTCCGTGGCCGTGACCAAGATGTCATAAGAGTTGTTACCACCCGCATCGGCCGGGGCCTCGAAGTTGGGCGCTGACACGAAACGCACCACACCGGTGCTGGCATCGATGCTGAAGAGGGCAGCATCGGCACCACTTAGGCTGTAGCTCAACGTTGTGCTCGCATCCGGGTCGGTGGCGGTGGCGGTGTACACCGGGCCAGAGCCGTTCTCAGCAAAGCTGGCTGTGGCAGCACTGGTCACCGTTGGCGCTTCGTTCACGTTCGTCACCGTGATCGCCACCGTTTGGGTGTCACTCAGGCTGCCATCGGATGCCACGACATTGATGCTGTAGCTCGACTTGGCCTCAAAGTTGGGTGACGCATTGAAGGTGACTGCTCCGCTCGTGCTGTTGATGTTGAACAGGTCCGCGTCCGTGCCGCTGAGGCTGTAGCTCAGCGTAGCTCCCGCATCCGGGTCGGTGGAGGTGGCGGTGTATACAGTGCCAGAGCCGTTCTCAGCAAAGCTGGTTGTGGCAGCACTGGTCACCGTTGGCGCTTCGTTCACATTGGTCACCGTGATCGCCACAGAATGGATGTTGCTGCTCAGCGTGCCAGTTCCGTCATCCGTCGCCGTGACAGTGATGTCATAGACGTTGTTGCCTCCCGCATCAGTCGGGGCCTCAAAGTTCGGCGAAGCCTTGAAGCTCACCACACCCGTGCTGCTGTTGATGTCGAACAAACTCGCATCTGCCCCACCCAGGCTGTAGCTCAGCGCAGTCCCCGCATCAGGGTCGGTGGCACTGGCTGTGTACACCGCACCTGGGCCGTTCTCAGCATAGCTGGCTATAGCGGCGCTGCTCACCGATGGTGCTTCGTTGATATTGGTCACCGTGATGGCCACGGCGCGGTTACTGGCGTTGCCCGCCGCATCGGTGGCTGTGACGGTGATGTCATAGACGTTGTTGTTGCCCACGTCTGCAGGCGCCTCGAAGTTTGGTGACGTTTTGAAGCTCACCGCACCTGTGCTGGTATTGATGTCAAACCGACCCGCATCCGCTCCACCCAAGGCGTAGGTCAAGGTCGTGACGTCTGTAGCTGCCGTGTCGTAAACGATCCCCGTACCGTTTTCGGCAAAGTTGGCCGTGATGCCAGAAGTGAACACCGGATTGGTGTTGTCCACAATGAGGTTTGTAACCACCTGCCCCGTCGTGCCCGTCAACAGCGCCTGCGACGTCGTGTTGCCAATGATGCTCGCACCATTGAGGTTGATCGCGCTCACGCTCACCGAGCTGTCATCGCCCGCGCCTGCAGTTGCCGTGAAGCTCAAGCTGGTGGTACCAGAGCCGCCACTGTAAGTGGCCGTCAGGACTTGTCCGCCAACATCCAGCGTCAGGGTCGGCGTGCCGCCCGTGGTGTTGACGATCACCGCTTCGCTCAGCGTGGCCGTGAAGGTCAGTACGTCCCCACTGTTGGCAACAGCAACGTTGGAGGACAGCGCGGTAATGGTCGGTGCTGACACCACGCCCAGATTGAAGCTTTGCGTGACAGCCAAAGCGCCTCCGTCGGTGGCCGTGACTACAACCTGAGTTGAAGCCAGGTCTGCTGTGGCCGTGCCGCTGATCACGCCAGTAGCGCTGTTGATGCTCAAACCACTGGGCAAGCCCGTGGCGCTGAAGCTCAAGGTGCCGTTGGTGCCTGCGTCCACATCGGCAAAGTTGCCGCTGACGTTAAAGCTGAAGGACTGGCCGTTGACAGCCGTCTGTGTCGACACAGATCCCTGGGCCGTAGGCGCTTCGTTGATGTCCGTCACCGTAACAGCCACTGCTTTGGTGGCAGCCAAGAAGCCGTTGTCTGTGGCCGTGACCACGATGTCATAGACGTTGTTACCACCCGCATCGGCCGGGGCCTCGAAGTTGGGTGCCTCCGCGAAACGCACCACACCGGTGCTGGCATCGATGCTGAAGAGGGCAGAATCGGCACCACTTAGGCTGTAGCTCAACGTTGTGATCGCATCCGGGTCGGTGGCGGTGGCGGTGTACACCGGGCCAGAGCCGTTCTCAGCAAAGCTGGCTGTGGCAGCACTGGTCACCGTTGGCGCTTCGTTCACGTTCGTCACCGTGATCGCCACCGTTTGGGTGTCACTCAGGCTGCCATCGGATGCCACGATATTGATACTGTAGCTCGACTTGGCCTCAAAGTTGGGTGACGCATTGAAGGTGACTACTCCGCTCGTGCTGTTGATGTTGAACAGGTCCGCGTCCGTACCGCTGAGGCTGTAGCTGAGCACCGCACCCGCATCCGGGTCGGTGGAGGTGGCGGTGTATACAGTGCCAGAGCCGTTCTCAGCAAAGCTGGTTGTGGCAGCACTGGTCACCGTTGGCGCTTCGTTCACATTGGTCACCGTAATGGCCACAGCTTTGGTCGCGCTCAAGGTTCCGTTGTCCGTGGCTGTGACCACGACGTCATAGATGTTGTCTCCACCCGCATCGGCCGGGGCCTCGAAGTTGGGCGCGGACACGAAACGCACCACACCGGTGCTGGCATCGATGCTGAAGAGGGCAGCATCGACGCCACTTAGGCTGTAGCTGAGCGTAGTGCTCGCATCCGGGTCGGTGGCTGTGGCTGTGTACACCGCGCCAGAGCCGTTCTCGGCAAAGCTGGTTGTGGCAGCACTGATCACTGTTGGCGCTTCGTTCACGTTCGTCACCGTGATCGCCACCGCTTGGGTGTCACTCAGGCTGCCATCGGATGCCACGACATTGATGCTGTAGCTCGACTTGGCTTCAAAGTTGGGTGGAGCATTGAAGGTGACTACTCCACTCGTGCTGTTGATGTTGAACAGGTCCGCGTCCGCACCATCCAGGCTGTAGCTCAGTGCTGTGCCAGTATCAGGGTCGGTGGCGGTGGCGGTGTAGACAGTGCCAGAGCCGTTCTCGGCAAAGTTAGCTGTAGCTGCACTTGTCAATGTCGGCGCATCGTTCACGTTCGTCACCGTGATGGCCACAGCTTTGGTCGCGCTCAAGGTTCCGCTGTCCGTGGCCGTGACCACGATGTCATAGATGTTGTCTCCACCCGCATCAGCCGGGGCCTCGAAGTTGGGCGCGGACACGAAACGCACCACACCGGTGCTGGCATCGATGCTGAAGAGGGCAACATCGGCACCACTTAGGCTGTAGCTGAGCGTAGTGCTCGCATCCGGGTCGGTGGCGGTGGCTGTGTACACCACACCAGCGCCGTTCTCGGCAAAGCTGGTTGTGGCAGCACTGGTCACCGTTGGCGCTTCGTTCACGTTCGTCACCGTGATCGCCACCGTTTGGGTGTCACTCAGGCTGCCATCGGATGCCACGACATTGATGCTGTAGCTCGACTTGGCCTCGAAGTTGGGGGGAGCATTGAAGGTGACTACTCCACTCGTGCTGTTGATGTTGAACAGGTCCGCGTCCGCACCATCCAGGCTGTAGCTCAGCGCAGTCCCCGCATCCGGGTCAGTCGCACTGGCGGTGTACACCGCAGCTGACGCGTTCTCAGCAAAGCTGGCTGTGGCGGCACTGGTCACCATTGGCGCTTCGTTGACATTGGTCACCGTGATCGCCACAGACTGGTTGCTGGTGTTGCCCACACCATCGGTGGCCGTGACGGTGATGTCATAGACGTTGTTGTTGCCCACGTCTGCAGGCGCCTCGAAGTTCGGTGCCCCCTTGAAGCTCACCGCACCCGTGCTGGTGTTGATAGCGAAAAGGCTCGCATCCGCTCCACTCAGGGCGTAGGTCAAGGTCGTCAGGTCTGTAGCTGCCGTGGCGTAGACGATACCCGCACCGTTCTCAGCAAAGTTGGCCGTGGCACCGCTGGTAAAGGAAGGTGCCGTGTTGTCAACAATCAAGCCCGAAACCACCTGCCCCGTGATACCCGTCAATAGCCCCTGCGACGTCGTGTTGCCAATGATGCTCGCACCATTGAGGTTGATCGCGCTCACACTCACCGTGCTGTCATCGCCCGTGCCTGCCGTGGCCGTAAAGCTCAAGCTGGTGGTGCCAGAACCGCCACTGTAGGTGGCTGTCAGGACTTGTCCCCCAACATCCAGCGTCAGGGTCGGCGTGCCGCCCGTGGTGTTGACGATCACCGCTTCGCTCAGCGTGGCCGTGAAGGTCAGTGCGTCCCCACTGTTGGCAACGGCAGAGTTGGCGGCCAGAGCGGTAATGGTCGGCGCTGAGACCACATCCAGATTGAAGCTCTGCGTGACAGCCAAAGCACCACCGTCGGTGGCCGTGACAACGACCTGCGCGGAGGTTTGGTCTGATGTGGCCGTGCCGCTGATCACGCCCGTGGTGCTGTTGATGCTCAGCCCACTGGGCAAGCCCGTGGCGCTGAAGCTCAAGGTGCCGTTGGTGCCTGCATCCACATCGGCAAAGTTGCCGCTGACGTTAAAGCTGAAGGCCTGGCCGTTGACAGCCGTCTGGCTCGACACAGACCCCTGGGCCGTTGGCGCTTCATTGACGTCCGTCACCGTAATGGCCACAGCTTGTTCAGTGGCGTTACCCGCTGCATCGGTAGCGACCACCATGAAGCTGTAACTGGGCTGGGTCTCAAAATTGGGGTTTCCGGTCAAAGACACAGCACCCGTTTTGCTGTTGATGGTGAATGCTGAAGCATCAACAGTGTCGGCCTTAAGGCTGTAGCTAACGACAGATGCATCAGTGGATGCAGCGGTATAAATGATCTGCCCTTTGCCACTGCCCTCATCAATCGCCGCAGCCAATCCACCGGATGTTATTGACGGACCTGTCGCGTCAACAACGATCGTTGCCGTACGGACTGATTCGTTACCTGCTGCATCGACGGCCTTCAACTTGACGGTGTAATTGCCATCAATGAGTTCGGCATTGCTCAGGGTCAAGTTCTGAAGTGCGCCCGAACCAATGCCTGCCTCGGCATAACCTTCACCAATATCCAAGAACAAGGTTGCACCCTCTTCGGCGGTAAAACCAATGACCGGCTGACGTTGACTTGTTTTGGCATCACCCAGTGCACCAGTGTCGCTGACGTCTGCCAAGCGGACCAGTCCCAGCAAAGGGGCTAATGTGTCGACTGAAAAAGCCTTCTCCACGGCATTTGATCGGTTGCCTGCTGCGTCTACAGACACTGCAACCATCTTGATCTCAGCGCCCGAAGTTTCAAGTGCTTTGAAGTCTGCAGTGTTGAGGGTGTATGTCCATTGTCCTTGTTCATTCACCGTGAGTGCCTTGGTGATACCAGCCACTGTCAGTTCTAGTCTGGCACCTGCTTCTGCAGTGCCCGTCAATGAAACACCTTGGGTAACTTGAACGGCATTAATTAGGTTATTAAATGCAACGTCATTGATGACCGGGTCGTTTGGCGCCAACGTGTCTATTGCCACCGTGACGGTGGTCGAACCGGTGTAGTCATTTCCACCAACGGTACGGGTCTGTGAAGCGGTGATCTCTTTTCCAACACCTTGTTGCAAATCAATCAAATTCTCTGCAGTCAGTTGGTACGACCAGGCACCGCTAGATACCTGTGCCTGCCCTAGCATTATTTGTCCAGATGAAATGATCACAGGACCATTGATCAACTGGGCAGTCCCATGAATAACAGCATCGCCTTGTTGGGTACTGATCAACCGGTCTAAACCGCCAGCAGAAATGATATTGAGCACCGGTGGATTGACGATAGCCAGATCCAAAGTGTTACTTTGCGCACCTGCATTGCCAGCGCCATCGGTGTAGCCATCAGCCACCAGCTTAACGGTGCCTGCGGTGCCTTGAAGTGGAGCGGTGTAAGTGAGGGTATAAACCTGCTGCCCTCCCACCACCTGGGGACCACTCAAAGCTGTCAGCAAACCACCAGTAACTCCGAAGTCATCCAAACTTAGTCCACTGACAGCCTCGTTGAAGATTAATGTCAATTCAGTGGTGGCACCCGAAGCGAGATTATCTGTCGCTGCAAACAAGGTGACCTGTGGACCACTCAGGTCAACTTGCAGGGTTTGCGCCGCACTTCTTGGACTCACATTACCGACAAGGTCAACCACTTGGCTTGTCAAACTGTGTTGCCCTTCTTCTAATGGTGCAATGTTGATGTCGATGCGCCCAGAAGAAATGTGCGTTGCTGTCAAAAGCTTGCGCCCAACCTCAACAGCGCCATCGAACAGCACGACAGTATCGCCCTCCACGACGGCCTGACCGTCGGTGCTACTCACGTTCAGAAGCAGCTGCACAAGCGGTGTGCTGTCCTTCGTCAAGGCATCCACAGTCAAGCTAAGGGGAGCCGATGGTGCTATTTTGTCGAGAAATTGGCTTTGCGCTGTACTGATGCCTGAAACTGAATTGGCCGTACCAATTGCGGCATTGGCATCAAGCAGAGTACTTTGTGTGGCTTGACTGACGTCTAGACCAGACAGCGCTTGGCTCAAGACCAAACCATCAGAAAGACTGATCGGATTTTGGATTGTGTTGGCACTGTTATTCAGTACGATTGCCGCCAAATTGGACAGCACTTGGTCAGAGGCACCCTGAACATCAGCAGTTCCGCTGGACGCCAAAAATGTCAACGTAGCCAACTGTGCTGCCGCCTTTTGAGCCGCCACTGCGTTGTCGCCCTGTGCAGATAATGGATCGTACGAAGTAAGGCTTTGGCCTTCTGGCAGCAGTAATCCAAGGCTTTTTGCAACATCGCTGGCAGCGGTCTGCGCATCCACAGGCTCGCCTTGTTCCCGAGCTTGGTCAACAACAGCTTGCACCAGCGTCGTGATTGGGTTAACAGTGGTGGAACCTGCAGGTGCTTTCAATAACGCCACGTTGGGCAAGCCCGTGTCGATATTGACACCACCTTTGGCTACCAATGCGTAGCCTTGCGGATTGATACCCAATGGCAGGAAAAAATTACCGAAGCTATCGGTCACAACACCCATTAACTCTATCAGACCGTCAGGCCCGTCGAGATACATTTGAGCACCTCGGATATAACCGTCGGCTACCACACCACTGGACAGGTTGATCGAACCAACATCATTGCCCGCCGAATCTTGCACGGCAACCGCGTCATTCTCAGCACTGGGGTCGGCGTAAACAATGGTGAGCTGCAAATTACCTGAAACGATCACACCAGCTTCAAAAGTCAGAATAACGGTATCGCCCAGTGCACTCACACCGCTGGCCGTGACCGACTTTCCATTGACGGTGACAAGGAACGCGCTCGCAGCAGGTAAATTGTCTGGTGAGATTGGCTCACTGAACACCAGTTCTAAGGTCCCCGGTTGGGTACCGCCGTTGCTGTGCGCCTTCAGTTGCAGCAAATCAGGAAATTTTGTGTCCAGCGTGAAGGCCAAGGCAACGCTGCTGTCACTTGTGCTGCCCGCCAAATTGGTTTGACGCAAAATCACCGATTTTTGACCATCTCCTGCTAACGCCAAGCTGCTTCCTACACCCTCTTTCCAGGTCTGCCCACCATCGGTGCTGTATGACCAAGTGGCGTTTGGCTCTAAGCCAATGACATTCACGGTCCCATTGTTTGTCACCCCATCATTGCTTGAGCTGCCACTGTCAACCGCCAGGCTCAGCGTGGGCGCTGCTGGTTTGTTGATGACGTTGTCCTTTTGATCACGGACACCGCTACTACGCAACCAATCATTTCTGATAGACCCAAAGGCAAGAGCACTGCCCAAACCTATAGCAACAGAACCCATAACGGTGCTTGCACCTGATGCCAGGGCTTCACTTGGGGATGACTTGCCACTGCCCTCGGCAGGGGAATGACCACTGGCTTGGGCAAGCAATATCACATCATCAGTGTTTGCAGGGGCAATAGGTGACACCATATCCAGCGTGTCTTCAGAAGAAGCAATAGCTGATGCTTCGCCAAGTGGCGCATCTTCTTCTGATTGTTTTGCTTTAAAAGATACTCGTTCAATTTTGCGCAGCTGAGCGAGCTTTGATGCTGACGTTGCTTGCTCGCCAGACAGCAAAGATGAGGCCGAATTGGAAATTGAGTTTGGGTTTGCGAGACCGGGTGTTTTCAGAGCTTGATCAGCTGCTTTGGAAGATGCGGGTGTTTTGGAAGCCACTGTTAACCTCTGAATAGATATGATTTCAAAATACAATAATTAAAATTTATTCTGCCTCAAATTAAATTAAAAAAACTTTAAACGAAAAATTCAAACATTAAATTGATATACAAAGTAATGATTTCCAAATAATTGAAATTATTTTTAATTTAGTAAATTAAAATTTTACTTTTTAATTTTAATAAATATTTAAATAATAATTTTCAATTTAATTAAATTTATAATTAAATAAATACTTTACAGTACATTAATTATTGACTTTAGTTATATTAAGAGCTAAAAATAAAATTTTTGACGATTCAAAAGTATCAAAACATTCCGCTGCACAGCGGACACCCGGACAGCTGACGAAAGCTAGTGAAACAAGGGCCTGAGACCCAATTCCTCAAAGGCATCCATACAACGATTTTTCAATCGGAACCCTCGGCTTGTAATAGAGGATTTCCCGCCGCAATCTAGCCTAGCTGAACTAAGCCCCATCTCCCCAAGGGCGGTGCTCTCATCTATAAATAAAAGTATTCAACATGCGCCAAGTGCCTGATCAGCGTTTCAGACTTCAGCGTGCCAGATCAATAGTGAAAGCCCACCAAGCGATGGCTCACTGAAAAGGCGACCACCTCAAGCGATCAAATCAAAGCCGCCTGCACCGGCGCATCGGCCAGCCAGTCATACGCTGGCCAGGCTTGCAAAAACGCCGCACTCTCGGCTGCATTGGCCTGCAGCCAGTCGTCGTAGCGCTCGGGCGGCAAGATCACCACCGAGCGTTTTTCATCCTGCGGCTTGTGAAAATTGCGCATGAAAGGGTGTGCATCGGCGTTGATGGTCATCATGGTGAAGCTGTGCACCGTCTCGCCTGCGGGTGAGCGCCATTGCGCCCACAAACCGGCCAGGCCTATGGGCTCGCCACGGGCCAAGGTGATGCGCGTGGGCACGGCTTTGCCGCTGCGCCAATCGGGCTCAAAGATGGCGCTGACCGGGATGATGCAGTGCTGCCCACGCCGCCAGGCATCGCGAAAGCTGGGTTTTTCGGCCACGGTTTCGCTGCGGGCGTTGTAGGTGTGGCGGGCCATTTTGTCGTCTTTGGACCAGTGCGGAATCAGCCCGAAACTGCCCAGCAGCGCTTCACGCGGGGGCACGGCGTCGTCGCCCACATCGGCATGGGGGTGGCGGCGAATGAAGGTGCTTTTGTAGCCTGGCCAGACATCGCGCCGCGCCAACTCGCTGGGCAAGTCAACGCCAAAATGCTTTTGTAGCAGGGCCTTGTTGTGAGGGGATTCGTAGTGGGCACACATGGGTCAAATGGTCATCGAGCGGTTTCAAGGGCGAGCGGCCAACTGCTGCATGTGGGCAATCAGGTTCTGACGCGAGGGGTTCAGCACCACATCACAAGGCTTCGACGATGAAACGTTGGGATTGGGTGCGGCTAAGCTCTATCGCGGCGAGGGCGCCGCTCCTACAGTTAAAGGGGCTCTATCGCGGCTAGGGCGCGGCACCCACAAGAGAGCGGCTGGAGCGCACTTTGGCCGCCACCCAAAGGCCCAACAGCGCAAACACCACAAAGGCCACAAACGACCAGTTGGCGATGGAGCCGCCCAAAAAGGTCCAGTCAATCTTGGTGCAGTCGCCGCTGCCTTTGAAGATCATGGGAATGGCGCGGTTGATGGGAAAGTTTTCGACCATGCCGTAAAAGTCACGGCCACAGCTGACGACTTCAGGGGGGTACCACTGCAGCCAGCTTTGGCGGGCAGCCGTGAAGGCACCAAAACCCGCCACCAGCGCCAGCAACACACTTGACACCACAAGCCCCCAGCCGCGCAAACGCCAGCCGACAGCCCCCAACACCACCACACCGATCAGGGCATAACGCTGCACGATGCACATGGGGCAAGGGTTCAGGCCCACAACATGCTGCAAATACAGACCAAATGCCAGCATGCCGATGCCCGACAAGGCGATCAGGGCCAGCCAACGTGGGGGGGTGATGTTGTTCATGTTCATGGGCAAGGGGGTTACAAAAGCGAACGGGCGCATTGTGCGCCCGTGGGGTGACTGGCTGGGTGAAGCCGATCACATGGCCCCAGCCCCATCAGGCATTGCAGGGCCAAGCGCGACGCATCAAGCTTCAGCAAAAGCCCGCTCAATCACAAAGGCACCCGGTGTGCTGGTGTTGCCTTCCTTCAGGCCGCGTTCTTCGCAGATGCGTTTCAAGTCGCGCAGCATTTCGGGGGAGCCGCAGATCATGACGCGGTCGGTCTCGGGGTTGAGCGGGGGCAGGCCAAGGTCGGCAAAGAGTTTGCCGTTTTCCATCAACTCGGTCACCCGGCCCTGGTTTTTATAGGGCTCGCGGGTCACGGTGGGGTAGTACAGCAACTGCTTTGTCACCATCTCGCCCAGAAACTCGTTGGCTGGCAGTTCTTGGGTGATGTAGTCGTGGTAAGCCAGTTCATTGACTTGGCGAACACCGTGCACCAGGATGACTTTTTCGAAACGCTCGTAGGTTTCGGGGTCGCGGATGATGCTCATGAACGGGGCCAAGCCCGTGCCGGTGCCCATGAGGTACAGGTTTTTGCCAGGCAGCAGGTAGTCGCACAGCAGCGTGCCTGTGGGCTTGCGGCCCACGACGATGGTGTCGCCCACCTGGATGTGTTGCAGCCTAGAGGTCAGCGGGCCATCGGGCACCTTGATGCTCAAAAATTCGAGGTGCTCTTCGTAGTTGGCGCTGGCAATCGAATAGGCACGCAGCAGCGGTTTGCCGCTTTCCTGGCGCAGGCCAATCATGGTGAAGTGGCCGTTCGAAAAACGCAGGGCCTGATCGCGGGTGGTGGTGAAGCTGAACAAGCGGTCTGTCCAGTGGTGAACGCTCAAAACGCGTTCTTCGAGAAATGCACTCATTTGATTTGTGTTGGTTTGGGTTGGGGCCAGAGCCCCAATGCCGCTGAGGGATGCTGAAAGCTTGCTACAGTTGCGGCCTGCAAGAACACGAAGATGTCGCGGCCGCTGGGCAACAACGCGTATTTTCGTGCGATTCGTTCACAACTGGAAATACTGAAATTTTATATCCGTATAACCAGCGCTTCTTAAGATACATCAAGGCTCGACAACACCATGGCACGCACCGTTCAATGCATCAAACTCGGCAAAGAAGCCGAAGGTCTGGATTTTCCGCCCTACCCAGGCGATTTGGGCAAACGCATTTGGGAAGGCGTGAGCAAACAAGCCTGGGCCGACTGGCTCAAGCACCAGACCATGCTGGTCAATGAAAACCGCCTGAACCTGGCCGATTTGCGTGCCCGCCAATATCTGGCCCGCCAAATGGAAAACCATTTCTTTGGTGCGGGTGCCGATGCTGCGCAAGGCTACGTGCCCCCTGCAGCCTGAGCCCGAACCTGAACGCGCCAGCCCGGCAGCACTGGCATGTGCTGCAAACCGGGTTTGACCAAGGTCAGCATTTTTTGGCCACTTGGGCCTCTTGGGCCACCTCGGCAAGCTCGGCCAGTTCGCAGCGCGACCCTCACCGCCCTCGCCACTTGTTTTTCACGGTGGTGACCGATCAGCCTTTGCCGACTCGGTCGGCCTTGCAAGCTTGGCCGGTAGAGCCTGCACTGCAAACCTTCAAGGACGAGTGGCTGGCCGCGTGGCAAGGCATGTCACCGGGCACCCACCGCCTGGTGTTGGGGGGTGGGCACGTCCACTTGACCGTGCATGCAGGCCCTGCCGACAAGCTTGGGCGTGAACTCGATGTGCCTGCCGACCAAGTGCTGATGGGGGCTGAACACCTGACCCCGGCCTGGGCCAAACCCACCGAGCACCCGTTTTACAACACCCGCCGCAGCCAACAACACCTGAGGCAAGCCAAGCCGCCCACCCGCCGTGAGGTGGTGGTCATTGGCGCTGGCTTGTCGGGCTCGGCCGTGGCACACAGCCTGGCCCTGAGGGGGTGGCAGGTCACGGTGATTGAGCAAGGCACGGGTGTGGGTGCCGGTGCGTCTGGCTTGCCCGTGGGACTGGCGGCCCCCCATGTTTCACCCGATGACAGCGTGTTGTCGCGCATCACCCGCGCGGGTGTGAGGGCCACTTTGCAAAGGGCACAAACACTGCTGACTGCCGACACCGATTGGGCCCCCACGGGCGTGCTGGAGCACCGTGTGGAGGGCAAACGCAGTCTGCCCACCGGACCCGCCTGGCCCGACAGCGCCCACGAATGGAGCACCCCTGCCAGCGCCGAATACATCGCCGCTGCAGGCTTGCCACCCGGCTCACCCGCACTGTGGCATGGCCTGGCTGGCTGGATCAGACCGCGACAACTGGTGAGCGCCCAATTGCAAACACCCGGCATTCGGGTCATGTGGGGGCAAACAGCGGCCCGCGTGCAAACTGGCCCAGGCCACACCGATGACGGCGAAACACCATGGCAAGTGCTGGACCCACAAGGCCAAGAGCTGGCCCGTGCCAGCCTGGTGGTTTTGGCCAGCGCCTATGACACCCACCCCCTGTTGCAAGCCCTGTGCGCCGATGGCGAAAAACCACCGGTCCCACTGAACCCCTTGCGCGGGCAAATCAGTGCAGGAGAGATGCAGGCGCTGTCGTCTTCGCAACGTGCGCAACTGCCGCCGTTTCCAGTCAATGGCCACGGCAGCTTCATCAGCGGCGTGCCCACCCTCACCGGGCAAGCCGGCTGGTTCATCGGCTCGACCTTCGAGCGCCAATGCGTCAAGGCCCCGGTGCGAGAAGAAGACAATGCCGCCAACCAGCAGCGTTTGTCCACCTTGTTGCCACATCTGGGGGCCAGCCTGCAAGACCAGTTTGCACCCGGGCAGGTGCAGGGCTGGGCAGGTTTGCGCTGCACCTTGCCCGACCGCCTGCCTGCGGTGGGGCCGATCAACCCCCAGCGTTGGCCCGGGCTGTGGATGGTCTCAGGCATGGGGGCTCGGGGCATCAGCCTGGCCGTCATGGCCGGCGAACTCTGCGCGGCCTGGCTCGAAAACGAACCACTGCCCTTGGCACCCAGTCTGGCCCGGCACCTGATGACCGAGCGATTTTCTGTACAAACAGCCCCGGCAGGCTCAAAAAGATCACTTTAGAAATCTTCATGGTGTCTAATCCGCTCACTTCGTATTGAATTGTTTGCACCGCGCCATGAACTCCTGGACTGCCCCCGCCACCCTCGACCTTGACAGCTTGCCGCACAACGCGGCCCCGTCCGAGCTGACGCGCTTTGCCCAAGCGGTCACAGACCAAGGCAAAAGCCTGATGGTGGTGCGGTCTTCGTCCGAAGAATTGGACATGCTCATTGACAACCTTCAATCGTTGTGGCGCACCCATGCGCCCATGGTGCTTTTAGAGCACTGCAGCGGTCGCCACAGTGCGGGCTTGTTGGGGCTGGTCAATGCCACACTGGCCGAACGACCCCTGCACCTGGCCATGCAAACCCAAGACTGCACACCCTTGCAAAAGCTGTGTGTGGTGCGCGATGCAGAGTGTTTGACCGCCTCCGAACTGCTGCTCTTGCAAGGCATCATCGACGGATTTCCCGGCTGGCGCCTCGGTTTGGTGTTGTTGTTCAAAACCACGCTGGACACCTCAGAAAAGCTCAGCGCTATTTTGAATGCGCCCAGCAAAAACCTGATGATTTGGCAAATGCACAGCCCCGCCGCGCCTGCCGCCGCGCCCCGCCCTGCCCCCAAAGGCAAGCTGTGGTTGGCCGGCTTGTTGGGCCTGGCCGTGCTGGCTGCCGCCGTGGTCTCGCAACGCCCGGCCACAGCCCCCGCTGCGTCCACATCGCCTGGTTTGGCCCAAACCAGGCCAGCCAGCCCAGACGCCTCAATCGCCAGTGCCACACCAGAGGCACGCGGCTTGGGTGAAAGCAGCGCCCAAGCGGCTGGAGAAAACCAAGCTGCCCCCTCTATGGCCACACAAGTGCCATCTGCTGCGGCACCCACAGCCTCATCCACATCCGCCTCTGCCCCCGAATCCACCAGCGCAGCGCCATCCAGTGCCGCCGTGGCCGCCGCCTCTGAACCCAGCGCCGCGGCCACACCACTGCCCCCTGTGCCCGAGGCAGCGCAGCGCGGTTACCGCTGGCTGGCCGCCATCCCCAAAGACTATTTTCTGATCCTGCACGGCAGCCACAGCAGCGCCGCACAAGCCAAACGACAAATCGACTCTAAAGCCGAGTTGGTCAACGCCCGCATGATCATGCTCAAGCCCACCGACACAGAGAGCACACGTTTTTGGGTGGTCACTGGGCCGTTTCGCTCGCAAGAGCGGGCAGAAAACTTCAGACTCCGTCAAAACCTGCCCGTGTCCACGCTGATTTTGGAAGCCGGTGACGTGCTCAAGCGCAGCCGACCAGTGCCCAAAGCCAAAGCAGGCTGAAGCCCTTACTTCATCGCTTGCGCCGGGCGGCAAGCCTTCAAACAGGCATCGCTTGCTTGCTCGTTTTTGCCATCGGCATAAGGCCACTGCACCAAGGTGACTTTGCCGCCGCGTGGGTAAAGCTTGCCCACATAGGCCTCTACCAAGCAAGCAAAAAGGACTGTCATTGCCGTCCATGAGCCTCTCGCTGATGGCACATAGAACCAGCGGGGTGCGCGCATCAAAAAAACGAGGCCATGCTCAGCAAAGCCCCCGCTGATAATGGACTGACCATGAACGGACGCCAATTCACCCAACTTGTTCTTTTGTCCGCCGTTTGGGGCGGCTCGTTTCCGCTCATCCGCGTGGCCGCCCCGGCTTTTGGCCCCATCACCATGGCTTGTCTGCGTTGCGCCCTGGCGGCGCTGGTGCTCAGCGCCATCATGCGCTGGACGCGCCAGGCCTGGCCGGCACGCCAACACTGGCGCTCGCTCACCGGGCTGGGTATCTTGACCTTGGTGGTGCCCTTTGTCTTGTACAACTGGGCCGGTCTGATCTTGCCGGCCGGGTATTCGGCTGTGCTCAACGCCACCGCCCCCATGTTTGGGGTCTTGGCCGGGGTCATGCTGGCCCAAGAACGGTTCACCCCCAGCAAACTGCTGGGCTGTGGCATCGGTCTGCTGGGCGTGACGCTGTTGCTGGGCTTGGGGCCCGTGAACCCGAACCTGAAAGTGCTGCTGGCCACCTTGGCCTGCGTGGTGGCCGCTGGCTGTTATGGCTTTGGGGCCATCTTCATGAAGCGAGCCACCCTGGCCCACCATGCGCTGCCCGCCTCAGCGGTGGTGCACCTGACCAGCGCTCTGGTGCTGGTGCCCGCAGCGGCTGCCACCGCCCCCAGCCAAGCGGTGGGCCTGCCCGCGCTGCTGGCTTTGTTGGTGCTGGGCGCAGTCACCTCGGGCTTCACTTACTGGATCAGCATGCGCCTGATGCGGGACATCCCGGCCAGCGCTTCCACCTCGTCGGCTTTTTTGATTCCCCTTTTTGGCGTGACCTGGGGGGCCCTGTTTTTGGACGAACCCCTCACACCCGGCCTGCTGCCAGGTGTGCTGCTCATCTTGATCGCTTCGGCATTGCTCACCGGATTCAACCCCTTTCGAACCTTTCAACGCAGCAAGCACTGAGCCAGGGTCCAACATCCTCTTATAAGCCTCAAGAATATATACCCAACTAAAAAATCGTTTGTTTAGGCATAAAGACGCCTTAAAGTCGCCCCCATGGTTGATTTGGCTTATGTCTTTGCAGGTTTCTTCGTAGGCACCATCGTGGGCCTGACGGGGGTGGGCGGTGGGTCCTTGATGACGCCGCTCTTGATCTTTTTCTTTGGCGTCAAGCCCTACATGGCGGTCGGCACCGACTTGCTGTTTGCGGCTTTCACCAAACTGGGCGGCACCATCAGTTTTGCCCGCCAGCGCATCGTGCCCTGGCGCGTGGTGGGCTTGCTGAGCGCGGGCAGCATTCCGGCCTGCTTGGTGACCCTGGGCTTTTTGCACTGGGTGGGGCCTGCCGATCCCAAAGTGCAGTCGTTGATGACCACCACTTTGGGTGTGGCCTTGCTGCTGACGGCTGCGGCCATGCTTTACAAAGCTGTGCGTGGCAAGCAAGTGCCCCGCCACTTGGCCAGTGCGGACGAAGCCCATGCGAGCACCCCACGCCACTGGAGCCTGCCGGTGGTGTTCGGCGCCCTGATTGGCACCTTGGTCACCCTCACCTCGGTCGGCGCGGGTGCCATTGGCGTCACAGTTTTGCTCTTGCTTTACCCCATGCTGCCCCTGCCGCGCATCGTGGCCGCCGACATCGCTTATGCCGTGCCGCTCACGCTGGTGGCGGGGCTGGGCCATGCCTCATTGGGGTCTGTCGACTGGCCTTTGCTGGCCAAGCTGCTGGCGGGCTCACTCCCTGGCATCTGGCTGGGCTCGCGCCTGACCCACCACACGCCCGATCGCGTGATCCGTTCCTTGCTTTCCGTCTTGCTGGCCTGGGCTGGCACCAAACTCGTTTTGATCTGAAGAAGTCCCCTCATGTACCAATACACCGAATTTGACAAACAGTTCGTGCGTGCCCGCGCTGCACAACACCGCGACCAACTCGAGCGCTTTGAAGCCGGGCAACTCAGCGGCGATGAATTCAAACCCCTGCGCCTGCAAAACGGCTGGTACGTGCAGCGCTACGCGCCCATGCTGCGCGTGGCCGTGCCTTATGGCGAAATCTCGGCACCCCAGCTCCAAGTGCTGGGCCAAATTGCCCGCGAATACGACACGCCCGACCCTGCCCTGCTGGCCGAAGCCCAGGCCACACAAGACAAAATTGCTGGCTTGGCCCCCAAGCTGACCACCAACTACGGCCACTTCACCACCCGCCAGAACGTGCAGTTCAACTGGATTCCGCTGTCCAAATCGGCCGACGTGATGGACCTTTTGGCCAGCGTGGACCTGCACGGCATCCAGACCAGCGGCAACTGCATCCGCAACACCACCACCGACGAGCTGGCCGGTGTGGCCGTGGACGAAGTGGTCGACCCACGCCCCTATGCAGAGCTGATCCGCCAGTGGAGCACGCTGCACCCCGAGTTCGCGTTTTTGCCGCGCAAGTTCAAGATCGCCATCACGGGCGCTGCTGAAGACCGCGCCGCCATTGGCTGGCACGACGTGGGCCTGCAAATGGTGAAGAACGCGGCTGGCGAAGTGGGCTTCAAGGTGCTGGTGGGCGGCGGCATGGGCCGCACGCCCGTGGTGGGCACGCAGATCCGCGAGTTCCTGCCCTGGCACCAGATCATGAATTACCTCGAAGCCGTGATCCGCGTGTACAACCGCTGGGGCCGCCGCGACAACCTGTACAAGGCCCGCATCAAGATTTTGGTCAAGGCCGAAGGCCAGCGCTACTTTGACGAAGTCGAAGCCGAGTACCAGGACATTCTGGTCAAGGACGGCGGCCTGCACACCATCCCGCAAGCCGAATTCGACCGCGTGGCCGCCTGCTTTGCCGTGCCTGCGCTGAACCTGCCTACCGCCACTGCCGAATGGGCAGCCAAAGCCGAAGCAGATGTCAGCATCGAAGCGGCTAAAACGCCCGCCTTTGGCCGCTGGATCGCGCAAAACGTCAAGCCCCACCAGAACCCGGCCCTGCGTGCCGTGAGCCTGTCCTTCAAGCGCGTGGGCCAGGCCCCCGGAGACGCCACCGCCGACCAGCTCGATGCCGCTGCGGCGCTGGTGGCCCAATATTCCGCTGGCGAAGCCCGCGTGACCCACACCCAAAACCTGGTGCTGCCCTGGGTGCGCCTGGACCAGCTGCACGCCCTGTGGCTCGAAGCCAAAGCCCTGGGCCTGGCCCAGCCCAACATTGGTTTGCTGACCGACATGATCGCCTGCCCCGGCGGCGACTACTGCGCCTTGGCCAATGCCCGTTCACTGCCTTTGGCGGCCGCCATCACCGAGCGCTACCAGGATCTGGACGAGCTGAACGACCTGGGCCACATCGACTTTCACATCAGCGGCTGCATCAACTCCTGCGGTCACCACCACTCGGGCCACATCGGCATTTTGGGCGTGGACAAAGACGGCAAGGAGTGGTACCAGGTCACGCTGGGCGGCTCGGACGGCAAAGCGCTGTCAGGCCCCACCGTGGCGGGCAAGGTGGTCGGACCTTCGTTCTCATCGTTTGAAGTGCCCGACGTGATCGAAGCGATTTTGGACACTTACAAGGCCCTGCGCACCAGCCAAGGCCACAAGGCCGAAGCCTTCATCGACACCCTGCGCCGCGTGGGGCAAGAGCCGTTCAAAGCAGCCGCCAACGCCGCCCGCCACCCCGCCGAGGAAACCACCGCCTGACCCCCTTTGTAGGAGCGACGCCCCCGTCGCGATCAAGCCACGCATACCACCAAGAATCGCCCCGAGGGCGGGGCTCCTACAACATGCACAACATCCAACGCCACTCAACATCGCCTCGAGGCCGGGGCTCCTGCAACATGCACGACATCCAACACCACCCACCATCGCCCCGAGGGCGGGGCTCCCACAACCTGCACAGCATCCCCTTGTAGGAGCGACGCCCTCGTCGCGATGAGCTTCAAATCGCAGCGAGGGTGCCTCTCCTGCACCAGAAAAGAACGACCATGAACATCCTCTCCTCATCCGAACACCAAACCATTGAATCGCCAGAGGTCCTCACACTGGCCAACGATGCCGACCCGCGAACGCTCGATCTGAATGGTGTGACGCGCATCGATCTGCAGTTCCCCAAATTCACCGACGGCCGTGCCTACAGCCAGGCCTTTTTGCTACGCCGCCGTTTGGGCTTTGCAGGCGAATTGCGTGCCACGGGCGATGTGCTGATTGACCAATTGGTGCAAATGCAGCGCACCGGTTTTGACGTGGCCGTGCTGCGTGAAGGCGTGGACGCCTCGGCAGCGCAGCGCCAGTTTGAGCGCTTTGACGGGTTCTACCAAGGCTCGGCTGTCGAAACCCAACCGCACTTTGCCGTAGGAGCGACGCCCCCGTCGCGATAACTTCCGGACATTCACCACCGCTTCATCGCCACGAGGGCGTGGCTCCTACAGACAACATCCATGACTTCCAGCCTGATTTCTTCTCGCAATGCTCCGGTCAAAGCCACCGAGCAAAACGCCAAGGCCAGCCCTGACTTTGCCAACAAACTGGCCGAGACCCAAGCCTTGCTGCAACGCGCGGCCACCGAGTTCACCCCCGTGACCCAAGCCTCCAGCCTGGGTGCCGAAGACGTGGTGATCACGCACCTGATCAACAGCCTGCAGCTCGACATCCCGGTCTTTGTCCTGGAAACAGGTGCGCTGCACACCGAGACCCTGGCCCTGCTCGAGCGCACCCAAGCTCATTCGCAAGCCCCCATCAAGGTGTACCGCCCTGTGTCCGAATCGGTCATCCAGTTTGTGCGTGAAAAAGGTCAGGACGCGATGTACCAGAGCATCGACTTGCGCAAGGCCTGCTGCGGCGTGCGCAAGATGGAACCGCTGGCCCGCGCCCTGAAAGGCCAGAAGGCTTGGATCACGGGTCTGCGCCAAGAGCAATCCAACGCCCGCGCCGAGGTGCCTTTGCTCGATGAGAGCGAAGTGGCCACCAAGGCTTTGTACAAGTTCAACCCGCTGGCCAAATGGACCTGGGGTGACGTGTGGCACTACATCGCCGAAAACCAGGTGGACTACAACCCCTTGCACGACGAGTTTTTTCCGAGCATCGGCTGCGCCCCTTGCACCCGCGCCATCAGCCTGGGCGAAGAGTTCCGCGCCGGGCGATGGTGGTGGGAAGACGAGGCGGCCAAGGAATGTGGCCTGCACGTCAAGAAATGAATCCCTCGTAGGTCGGTGGCTTCAGCCCCGACATGCAAGGACCCCGTAGGTCGGCAGCTTGAGCTCCGACATGCAACCTTGGATAACAGACAACGTCGGGGCTAAAGCCACCGTCCTACAAAAACCTTTACAAAAAGCCCAACATGACCGCCTTCACCCCCACCGAACTGCACACCCTGAGCAACGCCCACCTGGACGCACTGGAAGAAGAAACCATCTTCATCCTGCGCGAAGTCGCCGCCGCTTTCGAGCGTCCCACCCTATTGTTTTCGGGCGGCAAGGACTCGCTGGTCATGCTCAAGTGCGCCGAAAAAGCTTTCGGCGCAGGCCGCATCCCCTACCCGCTGCTCATGATCGACACCGGCCACAACTTCACCGAAGTGACCGACTTCCGCGACGCGCGTGCCAAAGAACTGGACGCTGAGCTGATCGTGCGCAGCGTCGAAGACTCCATGAAAAAAGGCACCGTGCGCCTGGCCCACCCCGGCGAGAGCCGCAACGTGCACCAGTCGGTCACGTTGCTCGAAGCGATTGAAGAGTTCCGCTTTGACGCGCTGATCGGTGGTGCCCGCCGCGACGAAGAAAAGGCCCGCGCCAAAGAGCGCATCTTTTCGCACCGCGACAGCTTTGGCCAATGGCAGCCCAAGGCGCAGCGGCCCGAACTGTGGACGTTGTTCAACCACAAGCTGCAACCGGGCGAGCACTTTCGCGTATTCCCCATCAGCAACTGGACCGAGCTGGACGTGTGGCAATACATTGCCCGCGAACGCATTGCGCTGCCCTCGATCTACTACACCCACAAACGTGAAGTGGTGGACCGCCGGGGCCTGCTGGTGCCGGTGACCGAGCTGACACCCACCAAAGACGGCGAAAAAGTGGTGGTGCGCGACGTGCGTTTTCGCACCGTGGGCGACATCACTTGCACTTGCCCGGTGGAGAGCACCGCGTCTACGCCTGAGCAGATCGTGATCGAGACGCTGGCGGCCGATGTGAGTGAGCGCGGCGCGACCCGCATGGACGACAAGACGTCCGAGGCTTCGATGGAGAAGCGCAAAAAAGACGGCTATTTCTGATCAGGAAGCAAAAGACATGCACAACAACCAACATTTCTCAGCCCTCAAATTCATCACCTGCGGCTCGGTCGACGATGGCAAAAGCACGCTGATTGGCCGCCTGCTGGTCGACACCAAGGCGGTGCTGCAAGACCACCTGGCCGGGGTGCAGCGGTCGGGCGAAACCGACTTGGCCCTGCTGACCGACGGCCTGAGCGCCGAGCGCGAACAAGGCATCACCATTGACGTGGCCTACCGCTACTTCAACACCGAAGCGCGCAAGTTCATCATCGGTGACGCGCCCGGCCACGAGCAGTACACCCGCAACATGGTCACCGCCGCATCGAGCGCCGACGCCGCCGTGGTGCTGGTCGACGCCATCAAGCTCGACTGGGCCAACCCCAACTTGCAACTGCTGCCGCAAACACGCCGCCACTCGCTGCTGGTGAACCTGCTGCGTGTGCCCTCCATCGTGTTCGCCATCAACAAGCTCGACGCTGTGACCGATGCCACTGTGGCTTACCAAAACATCGCGCGGGCGTTGAACAAATTCGCCCAAGAAGCGGGCATCACCGTCACCGCCATGGTGCCCGTGTCGGCGCTCAAGGGCTGGAACGTGGTGACCACCGAGAACAACGACCAGCCTGACTGGTGCGGCTACACCGGCCCCAGCCTTTTGAGCATCCTTGAAGACCTGCCCGTCACCCCGGCCGAGACCGATGTGGCCTTCAGCTTCCCGGTGCAGTGGGTCGAAAAATTCCATGACTCCGGCGTCACCACCCAGGGCCGACGCGTGTTCTGGGGCCGTGTGGCCACCGGCAGCATCGCGCCGGGCCAGACCGTCAAGGTCTTCCCCAGCGGCCAAACCGCCGTGGTGTCCCAAGTGCTGTCGGCCACCCGCCAGCCGCAAAACAAAGCCGCAGGCCACAGCGCAGGCATCGTCCTCGACCGCGAGGTGGATGTGTCGCGTGGCGACTGGCTGCTGGCCGCCGAGGGCGCTCCTGAGGGCCAGCGCCAGCTGAGCACCACCATCGCCTGGATGGACGACGAGCCCTTGGTGGCGGGCCGCCTGTACTGGGCGCTGCACGGCCACCGCTGGGTCAAAGTGAAGGTGCAGCGCGTGGTGCACCGCCTGAACGTGAACACCTTGGCCGAAGAAGAAGCCAGCGAACTGCCCCCCAACGCCATTGGCCATGTCACGCTGGCCCTGCAAGAGCCGCTGGCGACCCTGCCCTTTGCCCAGTCGCGCATTTTGGGTGCGCTGGTACTGGTGGACACGGCCAGCCACAAAACCTCGGGGGCTGTGCTGGTGAACTGAGTCGACATGTCGGGGCTGAAGCCACCGACCTACAGGTTCATTTCATGCCGGGGCTCAAACCACCGGATGACACCATGATTTTGTAGGTCGGTGGCTTCAGCCCCGACAAATCGACCCGCATCGCCCGCACCACCGGTTGACACCATGATTTTGTAGGTCGGTGGCTTCAGCCCCGACAAATCGGTCCGCATCGCCCATGCGTTGGATTCACCATCACCCCTGTTGTGAGCAGGGGTTCGCTTCCAGAGGGAGGCCAACGATCTCCTTTAAAATCCAGACTTCCGTGCCCATCTGAAAGCGCGGACCCCTTTTTTTCCGAGTCCATCATGACCCACGTTGTTTCCGAATCCTGTATCCAGTGCAAATACACCGACTGTGTGGACGTTTGCCCTGTGGACTGCTTCCGCGAAGGCCCCAACTTCTTGACCATCGACCCCGATGAGTGCATCGACTGCGCCGTGTGCATCCCCGAATGCCCCGTCAACGCCATCTATGCCGAGGAAGACCTGCCGGCCGACCAACAGCACATGACGAAGCTGAACGCCGAGCTGGCCCTGTTGCCCGGCTGGAAAAGCATCACCAAACGCAAAACACCCATGGCCGATGCCGATGCCTGGAAAGACAAAACCGGCAAGCTGGCCGAATTGATCCGCTGAACGCCAGCGCCCCAAGGCTGATCGTTTGCCCGGCCCCTTCAAGCAAGGGGCCGATTTTTCGGCCATTTTTTTTCAAATACCTCCCATGACCCAGGCCCCCATCGAGACCGAAGCGCTGGTCATTGGCGCAGGCCCCGTGGGCATGTTTCAGGTGTTTCAGCTGGGCCTGCAAGGCATTCACTGCCAAGTGATCGACGCCCTGCCCCATGTCGGCGGGCAATGCGCCGAGTTGTATGCGGGCAAACCGATTTACGACATCCCGGGCATTCCGTTTTGTACCGGCCAAGAGCTGGTCGAGCGCTTGCAGCAGCAAATTGCCCCCTTCAAAGCCACGCTGCACCTGGGCCAACAAGTCACCCACATCGAACGCCAAGCCGACCAGCGCCTGGCCATCAGCACCGATGCGGGACAACACTTTCTCACCTCCACCTTGTTCATTGCGGCGGGTGTGGGCGCTTTTGTGCCGCGCCGCATGGTGCTGGATGGCTTGAGCGCTTTTGAAGGCACGCAGGTGTTTGCCGAACACCCCGCGCCCAAGCGCTGGGCAGGACGCCACTTGGTGGTGGCCGGCGACGGCGACACCGCCTTGCAAACCTGCCTGGACGCAGCCCAAGGCCCCCAAGCGGCCGCCAGCGTCACCCTGCTGCACCGACGCGACCAGTTCAGCGCCGCACCCGAGTTGATCGCCCAAATGCGCCAAGCCTGCGCCCAAGGCCGCATGCGCTTTGTGGCCGGACAGCCCACCGGACTGAAGGTGGAGCAAGGCCGCCTGCAAGCGCTGGAACTGCTCAACCCACAAGGCGAAACCGCATGGCTGAGCCTGGATGTGCTGCAAACCTGTCTGGGCCTGTCGCCCAAATTAGGCCCCGTGGCTCAATGGGGCCTGGCCATGGAACGCAAGCAACTGGTGGTCAACACCGAAAATTTTGGCACCTCCGAGCCCGGCATCTTTGCCGTGGGCGACATCAACACCTACCCCGGCAAAAAGAAACTCATCCTCTGCGGCTTCCACGAAGCCACACTGGCCGCTTTCGGCGCGGTGGCCTTGCTGCGACCAGCCGAAAAACAGCTCTTGCAATACACCACAACCTCCACCCTGCTGCATCAACGCTTGTTGCTGCAACCAACACAAGCCTGAAACCCATCGAAGTTTGCAGGAACGCCGTTTGGGCGAATGCACCACAGTTTGTGGGAGCCCTGCATTTTGTGGGAGCCCCGCCCTCGGGGCGATGGGTGGTGGTCTGCGAGGCTTGATCGCGGCGAGGGCGCCGCTCTTACAACGAGATGCCCCTCCCTTTGTGGGTGCCCCGCATTTTGTGGGAGTCCTGCATTTTGTAGGAGCCCCGCCCTCGGGGCGATGGGTGGTGGTCTGCGAGACTTGATCGCGGCGAGGGTGCCGCTCCTACAACGAGATGCCCCGCATTTTGTGGGACCCCCAGCACAGGCAAACCCCCTGCCCACGCAGTGGTGAGCACCTTGACCTAGAATCCACCTCGCGCCGCAATTCTGCGGCGCATTCGCTAGGGGTGTTGAAAGCCGTGAGGCCTTCGACTGAGAAAGTCCCTTTGAACCTGATTGAGGTAATCCTCGCGCAGGGAAGCTTGTCAAAAGAACCGTGTCCCATTTGTGGGCGCACCATGTTCCCAGCCAGCCGACCTGCCATTACGTTGAAGGAAAAACGTCATGGCATTTTTTTCGCCATTTTTTTCGTCCAGTTCGCACCGCTCTTCTGAGCGTTTGACTTGCCGCGTCACCCACATCGCCAGCGCCGTGGCTTGTCTGGCCTGGGGCTGTGCCCAAGCTCAAACGCAAGCCCAAACGCCAGCGGTGAGTGAAATCACCATCATCGGCTCGGCCCCCTCGCAGGTCAGCGGCTTTGGCGATGTGCCTTTGCGCAAGGCGCCTTTCAGCGCGGTAACCATTGACCAGCAGACCCTGCAAGACATCGGGGCACAGCGCGTGTCCGACGCCCTGCGCCTGGACGCCAGCGTGGCCGACAGCTACAACTCACCCGCCTATTGGGACAGCCTGAGCGTGCACGGCTATACCTTGGACAACCGCTACAACTACCGCCGCGAAGGCCTGCCCATTTCGGCCGAAACCATGATCGGCATGGACAACAAAGAGCGCATTGAACTTTTCAAAGGCACCAGCGGCATTCAGGCCGGCACCAGCGCCCCGGGCGGTTTGGTCAATTACGTGGTCAAACGTCCGCCCACAGCCAAGGACGAGACCATCCGCTCGGTCAGCACCAGCTATGGCCCGGGCAAAAACAGCAGCATCGGGCTGGACCTGGGTGGCCGCTTTGGCCAAGACCAGGCACTGGGCTACCGCTTCAATGCCGCCTACGAAGACCTGAACCCGTACATCAAGAACACCGAAGGCCACCGCAAACTGTTTGCACTGGCCATGGACTGGCGCCTCACGCCCGACAGCCGCCTGGAATGGGAAATCGAACGCAGCGAGCGCCAGCAAATGGGCGTGAACGCCTACAGCCTGCTGGCCAACGCCACCGATCCCCTGAACGGCGTGCCCACCCTGCCACCCACCGTGGACGGCACACGCAACATCACGCGCCAGGCCTGGTCGGTACCCGGCGTTTTTGCGGGCACCACGGGCACCTTGCGCTTCAAGCAAAACCTCGACGGCGGCTGGCTTTGGACTACGCAATACGGCGCACAACGCTTGCGCACCGACGACCGTTTGACCTTTGCGTTTGGCTGCACCTTGCCCAACGGTGACTGGATTGGCGACAAGTACTGCAGCAACGGCGGCTTTGACCTGTACGACTACCGCAGCGACAACGAGCGCCGCAGCAGCGATGCGCTGCACACCGAACTCAGTGGCCAGCAAACTTGGGCAGGCCTGCGTCACAACCTGAGTCTGAGTGTGCAGCGCAGCCGATTGCTCGACCGCCCCTCTTTCATGCAAGCCTACAACTGGGCGGGCACCGGCAACATTGACGGCACTTCAGTCAGCCCCGAGGCCCAGCCCACCCCAAGCGAGCTGAACACCGAGCGCAGCGAATACACCACCGAAGTGGCTCTGCGCAACCGCATTGAACTCAACACACAAACCGCGCTGTGGCTGGGCATGCGCCACACACAGCTCAACCGCGCCAGCCAACGCACCGACGGCAGCCGAGCCGTGCAGGACCAGCGCAGCTTCAACACCCCATGGCTGGCTGTGACGCACCAGATCACGCCGGCTTATTCGGTGTATGGCAGTTACGGCGAAGGCATTGAGACCGATGTCGCGCCCAACCGCAGCCGTTACACCAACGCTGGACAGGCCCTGCCAGCGCTGCGCAGCCATCAAACAGAAATCGGTGTCAAAGGCCAATGGGCCCAAACGCGCTGGCAAGCGAGTGGGTTTGACATCACGCGTCCCGTATCGGGCGACGAAGGCACTTGCGACGAAGACAACACCTGCACCCGAAAAATCGACGGCCAAGCCCGTCACCGGGGACTGGACTTGTCGGCCGGCATGACGCATGCCCAGTGGACCTTGGACATGGGTGCCGCCTGGATACAAGCCCTGCGCCAAAACGCCGTGATCGACCCCAGCGTCAACGGCCAACGCGCCCTGAACGTGCCCCGCATGACGCTTCGCGCCCAAGCCCAATACCGCTTTGCGGCCGTACCCGGCCTGCGCACCAGCTTGCGCCTGAGCCACGAGGCAGAGCGCCAAGCCACCGAAGACGGCAGCGTTCAATTGCCCGCATGGACCACGCTGGACTGGGCCGTGCACCACGACACGCGCATCCAAGGCACCCGCACCCAATGGACTTTGGCCGTCGACAACCTGGCCAATCGCCAGTATTGGCGCGAATCGCCCAAACAGTTTGGCCACTATTACCTGTACGCAGGTGCCCCCCGGACGCTGCGTGTGGCCCTGAAAACCAGTTTTTAAACAGAGGCTTCAAATTTTTCAAAAAACTGCACCTCTTGCCCAAAACTTGCCCAAAAGCACTCTATAATTTCAAGCTGTTCCTCGATAGCTCAGTCGGTAGAGCGCCGGACTGTTAATCCGTAGGTCCCTGGTTCGAGCCCAGGTCGAGGAGCCATTACAAACTACGACTTAGCCCGCCAAAAGCGGGCTTTTTCGTTTCTGCGGTCGCATGCCTCGTTCTTTCAGACGTTCTTCATGGCATGTCAGTCTGGCGTCTTCAGATATCCAAGCGATAAAACCGGGCAGCATTGCCCACGAAGAAATCATGCTGCTGCTTCTCCGTAAATTCTGAGACCATGTTGGCAACAGAATTGAGCAAGGTCGAAAAATCAACCCTCAGACCCGCAACAGGAAAGTTGGATGCAAACATGCACCGCTCAATGCCAAAAATGCCGATGGCACGCAGCACAATTTCTTTGTTGGAGGTGTAGTCCCAAGCTTGGTCTTTCAAACCGAATTCAGAAACTTTGAGGTGTACATGGTGGTGTTTGGCCAAAGCCTCCATGGCTTTGCTCCAGGCCAAAATGCCTTGCGCACTTCGATCCCAAGGAAATCCAGTGTGGTTTAAGACGATGGGGGTGTTGGGAAATTGCCGCGCAACTTCAGCCGCTTCATACAGGTGCCAATACGGCACCCTCAAATCCCAGCTAAGACCGTATTGTTCTAAGCGTGAATACCCTTCTAGCCACCTCTTGTCTTGCATGCCCCCAGGCAAATGATTTGTCAAAAGATCGGGTCTCAAAGTGGTCTTGGGTTTGGACCTGATGCCCTTGACCAAGGGAAAAGCAGCCTGCTTTGAAAGGACTTCTGCCGCATTGTCAGTATCAAACCATGCATGCGCCACGATGGCTGTGGGAAAACCCGTTTGCGCATGGATATCGGTCAGCCACTGGGTCTCACCAACTTGATCATCTCTGTTCCATTCGGCCTCGCAATGCACTGTGGCCAGCACTTCAAAGTCTTGGCTGTCTTGCAAATAGTCTTTGTCAGTAGTGTCCGGTTTATTTGATAGCCAACTCGCTGCAAGCGAGTAACGACAAGGGTTTCAGAGGTTTCATGGGTGTCCACGATTTGAATTTGATTTTGCGCACTAGGCATGCTCCAAGGGTTCAATCACCTGGAGATGCCCATGAACGCAGGCAAAACATTGTTCGCGCAGGTCATGGAATTTGTGCCCTGGAAGACCTTTGGTCGCATCGTCGATCGCCATCGCGGCGATGCTGGGGTGCGCACGCTCAGTTGTACGGAGCTGTTTCGCATCATGGCGTTTGCCCAACTGACTTGGCGCGAGTCTTTGCGCGACATCGAAGCGTGTTTGACGGCCAATCAGTCCAAACTTTTTCACATGGGCATGCGCCACATTCCTGCACGCTCGACGCTGGCCGATGCCTTGAATTCTCGCGACTGGCGCATTTACCATGCTCTGGCGATGCGATTGATCGACCGAGCCCGCAGACTGTACGCACAAGAACCCATGGGCGTGGATTTGGATGCCACCGTCTACGCCTTGGACTCCACCACCATCGACCTGTGTCTGGGGTTGTTCGACTGGGCACCGTTTCGCTCCACCAAGGCCGCTGTGAAGATGCACACCTTGCTGGACTTGCGCGGCGCAATTCCAGCCTTCATCCACATCAGCGACGGCAAGATGCACGATGTGCATGTGCTGGACATGTTGCCCATCGAGGCGGGCGCTTTTTACATCATGGACAGGGGCTATCTGGACTTCTCTCGCCTGTACACCATGCACCAGTGCGCGGCCTTCTTCGTGACCCGTGCCAAGAGCAATATGAACTCTCGTCGTATGTACTCGGCTCCTGTAGACAAAACCACGGGCCTTGTCTGCGATCAGACCATTGCACTCAATGGGCACTACGCCAGCAAGGACTACCCCGAGCACTTGCGGCGCATCAAGTTCAAGGACCCGCAGACGGGAAAGGTGCTGGTCTTTCTGACCAACAACATGACACTGCCAGCGTTGACCATCACAGCCCTGTACAAGAACCGTTGGCAGGTCGAGTTGTTCTTCAAATGGATCAAGCAGCATCTGCGCATCAAGAAGTTTTTGGGTACCAGCGAGAACGCGGTCAAGACGCAAATTTGGTGCGCCGTGGCCACTTACGTGCTGATTGCCATTGTCAAGAAGGAGTTGCAATTGAATGCCTCGCTCTACACTTTTCTACAGATTTTGTCGGTGTCTGTTTTCGAGAAAACGTCGATTTCATGCGCCTTGCAGACCGATGCTTACACAACCGCACCACCTGACTGCGCTAAGCAGTTGAATTTATTCACTTTTTAACCGGACACTACTGAGTCTTTGTATAAATAATTGCGCTTGATGCCATCGTAATTACCCAGGAAGAAGTTGGGTTCTGGATGGTCATTCAGCCACGGGTAGTCGTTCTTTTCCAAATCCCAAAAGTGATGATGCGCATCAATGAATTGCAGCTTTTTTTTATCAGGATTTGCTTGCGTCATGTCAGTGAGGAAAGAAGTGTTGATCTTGTGATGATCGAAGTTGATAAAGAATGCTATTTGAATCGATTTCAACATCACTGCAAGTGACAATTTTGCCTTTTGGAATGGGGCGCAGCACTTTTGCACCAGCACACAAATAATATGGCAGTGGATTGTCTGGAGACATTGGCTGGGCACCCATGAGTTGATGGCCTAGGCCTGGTATGACATGCCGAGTGCCAATCTCAAACAACTCACCTACCTCAATTTGGCGCTGCGCCATGGCAATTAAATCGACCACGGGGCGAACATCTCGGCCACCACACGATGCCCCAAGTTTGACCGCAGAGAGGATAGACATGGCCGCCTCAGCGCCTAGCAAATGAACCGGGTTGTGAATCAGGACGTATTTTCCGTTGGGGCAAGTTGGAATGCCCTTGGCCGCAAAAAGCTTTCCAGTTGCGACATCGGGTGCCTCGATCACCACAAAGACACCACCTGCAAAACTGAGCTCATCGGGACGACGCAAGCAGTTGAACATGTCCACGCGGCCTTGGCCACTGAGAATGCCACCCTCTTCCTTGGGCCTAAAAATACTGGGCAATTCAACGGTTCTGGCCAGTGGCGCATGCAGGCTTGCGCAATCGGGCAGCAAACCTGTGTGGTTGGCCACGATGCCCATTTCGCAAAGGTCCGGAACTGTTGTCAGTTCAAATGGAACGCTGGCACGGTTGGCTAAAACGTCCTGCCATGAATAAGGGCCGTTGCGAATAAAGTTTTGACCTATTTCAGTGGAAACCACTGTTTGGCCCCAGGCTTTCACCTCATTGGTTGCTGGCGTCCATACAAAATCTGATTCGCTGGATTTGCCTGCGGCCATCACCGGCAAACCCAATAACCGGGCCCACTCAATCAGTCCAATCAGCAAACTGGGCTGATCACCATCGACTGGAGAGACCACTACATTGTGTTGCTTGGCCAGCCTGGCCAACTCAGCACCCACGACAATCTCAGCCTCCTTGGTGGCCATGACCACATGCTTGCCAGACTTGATGCACGCCAATGCAGTGGCCGCTGCACTCTCTGGATCACCCGTGGCTTCGAGGACCGCCTGCAAGGGCAGTTGCGCAAGCCACTCGGCCTGATTGAGAACAACACATCGGTTCTGAGAGATGGCATTTTTAGCGGATTCAAGATCGTGGGCTACAAAAATTTGCGCCTGATCGATGCCAGACTGAAGTGCCACTTGGAAGGCTTTTTCAGGTTGTTGGTCGCAGATGGCCACCACCCTCACCCCCTTCATTCGATGAATTTGAGAAACAAAGGTGGCCCCAAATTCACCAGCACCGACGAGTCCCACGCCAGATTCAGTGGAGTTGTTCGTAGAAAATTTGTGAAAGACAGACTCAATGTTCATGCTTAATTCTTGCATACAAGAATAAAGTCTGTCAAACTGAAACAAACCATGAAGAAAAATAAAGTCAACACCCCTACCCCACTGGACAGCCTGTCGGCTGAAACTAATAAGAGCGCCACTTTGCGCAAAGGGGACATGCATGCCAGCACCGCACAGACCCTGCGCAACTTGATCATTGCTGGTGCCATTGGCCCCGGTGAAAAATTAAATGAGCGTGAATTGTGCGAGCGCCTCAATGTTTCCAGAACGCCTGTGCGTGAAGCGATCAAAACTTTGGCACAGGAAGGCTTACTCGATGTAAACCCCAATCGATCCCCCACCGTCACACGACTGGATGCAGAAGAAACTGCCGCTTTGATTGATGTTGTTTCGGCCATTGAGGCACTTGCAGGCGAATTGGCTGCAGCCCGAATTACAGAGGCAGAAACAGCCGAATTGGGCATTCTTCACTACACCATGCTGAAGCATCGTGCCCAAGATCAGCTGCCAGATTATTTCAAAGCCAACAAAGCTTTTCACCGCTTGATATTGGAATACTCAGGCAACCCTGTTTTGCTGTGGGTCTGGGATTTGTTGGCACTTCGAATCGATCGCGCACGATATGCCTCCAACTTGTGGCCTGAACGCTGGGACAAGGCCATGGTTGAGCACGGCGCCATTCTGGAATGCATCAAACAGCACGACAGTTTGGGCGCTGCAAAGGCCATGAAGTCGCATGTTCAAAATGGACTTTCTATTGTTGTGAAGTCGATTCGCGACCAATCCAACCCCGTTAAAAAGAAAATAAATGTCCGCTCGAAGACCACTTGACGATCAAAATCTTGTATGCAAGAATTATTTGAAAAGGAGACAGACATGACCGACTCAACGAAACAAACTTTTTCAATCAACAGGCGCAGCGTTTTGCAAGCAGGGGCTGCTGCGTCCATAGGTTCTATCTGGATACCGGCAAAAGCAGCCGTTGAACTGAGGCTCACCCACCCTGCCGACCCCTCGCACCCTGTTCACATCGAAGCCGAAAAAATGGTGAAACGCATCAGCGATCGCACCAATGGCGAAGTCAAAATTACAATTTTTCCCAACAACGCACTGGGCTCACCCGTCGAAACCGCACAGCAAACAAGGCTTGGGGCCATCGACATGATTTTGATGAACCCCTCCAACATCGAGTCCATTTCCAAGCCACTTGGCGTCATCAACATTCCTTACCAGTTCGACAGCTATGAGCACGCCCATAAAGCACTCGATGTCACTGGCCGAGCTTGGCTTACCCAACAATTTTCTGCTGTGGGTTTCAGCTGGATTGCCAACTTTGAGTGGGGCTTCCGCGCTCTTTCCAACAGCCGAAAAGCCATCCGTACCCCAGACGACATCAAAGGCCTGAAGTTGCGGGTGCCGCCCGAATTGGCCATCAAGTCTGCCTTTGAAGCCTTGGGCGCCAACACCCAAACCATTGCCTTCCAAGAGGTCTACCTGGCGCTTGCCAACAAAACGGTCGATGGCCAAGACAATCCAATTGGCACCACGTTTGCGGCCAAGTTCTTTGAAGTGCAAAGCCATATTGCACTGACAAAACACATCTACACGTCCATCATGCTGGTAGCCAACCAGCGTGCTTGGCAAAACAAGCTCAATGAAGCCCAACGCAAAATTATTTCTGAGGAGGCTACAGTTGCTGGGCAAGCTGCACGCAAAGCAGTTCGCGAAAAAGAAGAAGAGCAAATTGCAACGATGCAAAAGGCTGGCATTGCGATTACCCGACCCGAGGTGGCGCCCTTCCGCGACAAAATGGCTCCTGCATACGATGTTTTACGCAAGAGCATCGGTGATGAAAATTGGAACAATTGGTCACGCGCAGTAGCAGCAGCTAAAACCTGATTGAAGTAAGTTCTGCAATGCTTGTAGCGTACATACTTGTTGCGACCTGCATCACCATTCTTTTAGGATTTCCGATTGCAGGCGCATTGGGTCTGATCGCTGGCGTCATCATGATTGCCACAAGCGGCACAGACTTACTTTTAATTTTTATTCAGCGAACTTACGCAGCCACCACTTCATTTCCGCTGCTGGCCATTCCATTTTTCATATTGGCCGGCAACTTGATGAATGTGGGTGGCACCACCGAACGCATTTTTGAAGTGGCCAAACTCTTGGTGGGACGCGTTAGAGGTGGTCTAGCCTATGTCAATGTCATTGGCAGCATGATTTTTGCGGGCATGTCCGGCTCAGCCGTTGCAGACGCAGCAGGGTTGGGCGTTATTGAAATTCGAGCCATGGTCAAGGAGGGGTACAAAGCCAAATTTGCAGCCACCATCTCTGCAGTATCGGCCACCATTGGACCCATCATTCCTCCCAGCATTCCATTTGTGATTTATGGCAGCTTGGCCAATGTTTCTGTGGGTGCTTTGTTTTTAGCTGGCATCATTCCGGGCCTTTTGATGGGCATTGGGTTGATGATTGCCATTGGTCTGCAAGCCAAAAAATTGAATTTACCAGTCTCTCAAGGCGTGAAATTTGGCAGTGAAGCATGGAACACTGTCTTAAAAGCAATTCCTGCACTGGCCCTTCCACCCGCCATTCTGATTGCCATCTTTTCAGGTGTTGTCACGCCCACTGAAGCGGCTGTTTTGGCAACGGCTTATGCCTTTGTGTTGGGCCAATTTGTGTATCGCGAACTCACCTGGCAAGCTTTGATTGACACCGTGTGGGAGTCAGGCAGGCAAACAGCTCAAGTGCTGTTCATCATTTCCATGTCAGCCCCATTTGGTTGGGTTCTGATTCAGCAGCAAGTACCCAATCAAATTTTGCAGGCCCTCATGAAGCTGTCTGCAGATCCCATCATGATTTTGCTGATCATCAATTTGGTACTGCTGTTTTTGGGCATGTTTCTAGAAACAATTGCCATCATGATCATCACGTACCCAATCCTTGCACCTGTGATTGGAGCGATAGGAATTGACCCCATCCATTTTGGTGTGATCATGGTCGTCAACATGATGATTGGTTTGGTCACACCCCCCGTTGGACTTTGCTTGTTTGTGGTATCAGGAATTGCAAAGGTGCCCATTGCAGAAATTGTGAGCGAGCTAGCGCCATATTTATTCGCCATGGTGGTGGTGCTGGGACTTGTCACGTACATCCCTGGTTTCTCTATGTGGTTGCCGCAATTGTTCGGTTTTGGTCTCATCAAATGACGTACCTCATTCAGCTCGATAAAACGATCGCCTATTTGTTGAAATGGACCGTCATTGCATGTTTCTTGGGTCTGTTTTTGCTATTGGCTTTTGGCATTGTCCAAAGAAGTTTTCCTGCCATCAGCGTCTCGGGTTACGACGAGCTCATTGACCTTCTGTTCGTTTGGCTGACGTTTGCTGGAACGGCAGCGCTTTGGCGTGAGGGTTCGCTGTACAGGGTTGGGGCATTTGACAAAATCTGGCGTCCAGCCCTCAGGCGCTTGATTTCCATCGCCATCCATGTGGCCATGCTTTTTTTGCTTTGGATCTTGGTGTATTTCGGTGCAGATTTTGGCTTTAACTCAGGCGAGACCACGCCCTATCTGCAAGCCAACAAAATTTACTGGTATGTGGCCATACCCTTGAATGCCTTGCTCATGAGTGTGTACAGCATGGTCGCAATTTTGCGAATTTGTCGAAACCCAGATTTCGTTGAGCATCAAGAAATCAGTACCTTAGGATAGGTGTCCATCCATATGAAAAGACTTGCCAATCAAGTAGCCATTGTGACTGGGGGCGCTGGCGGTATTGGCGCGGCCACCGCCAAACTTTTTTGTGAGCATGGGGCCAAAGTGGTACTGGTCGATTTGCCAGATTCCCCCTTGAATGAAGTTTCCAAATCGCTTCAAGAAGCCATCCCTGGCGCCGAAGTCATTTGTATCCCTTTCAATCTTGCCAATGAGGCGTCTGCAGCGGAAGTTGTCTCGCTTGTCATCGAAAAGTGGGGCCAGTTGGACATTTTGGTCAACAACGCAGGCATGCGCTCATATGAGCCACTGGCGGACTCAACGGCTGATGTTTGGAATCAAATCCTTGCGGTCAATTTGCTCAGTTATGTGTACATGGCAAGGGAGGCATTACCCAGTTTGCGAAAAAGTAAAACTGGCTGCATTGTGAATGTGTCTTCAACACATGCATTCCATCCCAGGGTCGGCATGGGTCAATACGATGTGACCAAAGCTGGCATTGTTTCATTGACCAAAACCTTGGCCTATGAAGAAGCACAGCATCAAGTTCGTGTGAACGCCATTTGTCCTGGTGCCACCCTTACGCCCTTTCACATCAAGCGTGCTGCAGAGGCGCGAAAATCTGGCATTGAAATCGACCACCAGCGTTACGAACAAAATTTGCTGAAGCGCTGGGCTGACCCTCTCGAAATTGCATACCCCATACTTTGGTTGGCGTCATCAGAAGCGTCATTCATCACAGGCAGCTGCCTCATGGCAGATGCAGGCACCTTAGGTTAAAAATACAGAGTCATCCATTGACAAAAAAGCCCACCCACAAGGTGGGCTTTTTTTTGCACTTCAAACGCTCCCAGAACCCTCGACAGGCGTGCCCACTTTGTCCTGCATCAGTCGCCAAGCCCAATCGAGGTCCGCCTCCAATTCGCGGCGAGCGGCTTTTGCATCGCGCTGCGCCAAGGCCTGCATCAGGCCATGGTGGTGCAAAGTCCGTGGAGCGCCGTGCTCTGGCTTGTGATGGGCCACGGCCACCCGCACATAAGGACCGCTTTGCAACCACAAACTGCGAATCATGGACAGCAAGGTGGGTGACTGAGCCGCCTCATACAAGGTGAAATGAAAGCGCCGATTGGCCTGCAATTCAGCCTCCACATCCCCCGTTTGCAGCGCGCGTGAAAACTCGGCATCGGCCACTTCCAGTGCGGCCAACAAATGATCATCCGCACGCACGGCCGCCATTTCGGCCGCGTGCCCTTCCACCAAAAGCCGGGCCTGGTGGATATCGTCCAGCCGCTGAACCGACAGGTGTGGCACGCGCACGGGGCGCTGCGTGGCGGACTCCAAAGCCCCCTCGGCCACCAAGCGCCGCAAAGCCTCGCGCACCGGCATCACACTGGTGTGAAAGGCCTCGGCCAAGTCCCTGATCTGAAGGGTTTGCCCGCCCTGCAAACGACCACAAATCAAGGCGTCTGACAGTTCGGCATAAATGCGGTCCTGCACCGAGTCGCGCGAGACCGGACGCAACACCGGCATCGGGGATCGCAGGGATTCTGGGCTGGGGGCATCACGTCGGGGTCGGGCCATGGGGCAGTATATCCACGCTTGCTTTGTTCATGAGGTGTGCCGTATTATGTGATCACATTATGGTGAACGCATGAAATCAGACCCATCCGAACCCCTGCCCGCAGCAGCACCGCGACCTGCTTTGTGGTTTGTCCATGTGGCTTCATGGGTGCTCGCGGCCATGGCCGCTGTGGCCTTTCTGGATGTGGTTTTGCGCATCGCAGGCCGCCCCATCACCGGGGCTTACGAGTTAACGGCCTTGCTCATGGGCTTGCTGGTGTATGCCACCTTGCCCCTGGTGACCGCGCAAGACGAACATGTGCGCGCTGGTATTTTGCAAATGTGGCGAAGTGCGCCAAAAGGCTTGGAGCGCGTGCTGCGTGAACTGCGCAAAATCTTGTCCTGCGTGGCCTTGGCTTATTTGGCCTGGGCCCTGTTTCAGTACATGCTGCGGGTCGGCGCAGCAGGTGACCGGGCGCCCTACATCGAAGTGCCCCTGTCGTGGGTGGCCGGATTTGGGGCGGTGAGCATGGCGCTTTCTGCGGTGATGGCCTTGTGGTCCAAGCGCAGTGTGGGGGAATCGTCATGAGCGCCACCTTGATCGCCATGGCCGTGATGCTGGGCCTGATTGCCTTGGAAGTGCCCATTGCCGTGGCCATGCTGGTCACGGGCGTGGTCGGGTGCCTGAGTGTCCTGGGTTGGAGCCCTACCTTGTTCATGGTGGGTGAAACGGCCTTCAGCACCGTCAACAACTATTCGCTCACGGTGGTGCCTTTGTTCATTCTCATGGGCAACCTGATCAACGAGGCGGACATTTCGCGCGAGCTGTACCGCGCCACCTACCGTTTTGTGGGGCATCTGCGTGGCGGCCTGGCGATTGCCACCGTGCTGGCCTGCGCGGGTTTTGCGGCCATTTGTGGCAGCAGCCTGGCCACCTCGGCGGCCATGACGCGTGTGGCCTACCCCGAGATGAAACGCTACGGCTACAGCGATGCGCTGGCCACGGGTTGCATCGCATCGGCCGGGACTTTGGGCATCATGATTCCGCCCAGTGTGGCCCTCATGGTCTACGGCATCATGACCCAGACCGACATCGGCAAGCTGTTCATCGCCGGAGTGCTGCCCGGCCTGTTGGGGGCCTTGTTGTATGTGGGCGCGGTCATGGTCTACACCTGGCGACACCCGCAATCGGGTACGGCCGGCGAGCGCAGCACATGGACAGAGCGCTTGCATTCCTTGCGCGGCATCGGCAGTGTGGTCCTGTTGTTCGGCTTGGTGATTGGTGGGCTTTATGGCGGCTGGTTCACCCCGACCGAAGCAGCGGGCATCGGCGCTGCAGGCGCCTTTGCGATGGTGATTGCACGCGGGCGACTGACGCGCAAACTGCTGGCCCAGGTGCTGCGCGAGACCGCGGTCACCACCACCAGCTTGTTTTTCATTCTGATCGGGGCCCTGGTCTTGTCCAAGTACATCACCATCTCGGGCTTCACCCCCTGGTTGGGCGGCGTGTTTCAGGGCATGGACCTGTCGGCCATGCAGTTCCTGCTCATCATTTGTGCCATGTATTTGGTGCTGGGTTGCTTTTTGGAAAGCATGTCGATGCTGTTGCTGACACTGCCCATTGTGTTTCCTTTGGTGGTGAGCTACGGCATTGACCCGATCTGGTTCGGTGTGCTGATCGTCACCCTCATCGAGGTGGCACTGATCACCCCACCCGTGGGCATGAACGTGTACATGCTCGCCAGCCAGATTCCATCGGTCCCGCTGAATGTGGTGTTTCGCGGGGCCAGCGCCTTTGTGGCGGCGGACGTGATCCGCCTGGGCATTTTGCTGGCTGTGCCGGCCATTGCGTTGTGGCTGCCCTCCATCACCTGATTTTTTCCCAAAATCCTTCGTCACCTCCATCACCCTCAACCCAAGGAGCTTTCCCATGGTCACCCCTCGTTTTCTGCGCCAGTCCTTGCTCATCACAGCGCTGGGCAGTCTTGCCCTGGCAGCGCAAGCCCAAACCGTTTGGCGCTTTTCCAACTGGCTGCCACCGACCCACCATGTGGTCACCGAAATGATCCAGCCCTGGGCCGCCGATGTCGAAAAAGCCACCGAGGGCCGCGTCAAGATCCAGGTGCTGCCCGCACTGGGTGCGCCGCCAGCTCACTTTGACTTGGTCAAAAACGGCGTGGCCGACATCGCCTTCAGCGTGCATGCCTACACGCCCAACCGTTTCAAGTTCACCGAAATGGGCGAGCTGCCTTTCACAACCGACCACGCGGTGGTGAACTCGCTGGCTTACTGGCGCACCTACCAAAAACACTTTGCACAAGCCAACGAGCACGAAGGCACCGTCTTGCTCGGCCTGTGGACCAATGGCTCCTACCAGCTGTTCACCAAGGCCAATGCCTTGACCTCCATGAACGCGGTCAGTGGCATCAAGATCCGTGTGCCCGGCACCACGGTCGAAAAAATCACCCGCTCGCTGGGCATGACGCCCATCTCCTCGCCACTGTCCGAAGCCTACGAACAAATCTCGCGGGGCGTGATCCAGGGCATGTTCCAGCAAAAAGAGACCGTGGTGGCCTTCAAGATGACCCAGCACATGCCCACGGCTTCGTATGTGCCGGGTGGTTTTGCGCATTCCAGCCAGTTCGTGGTGGTGAACGCCGCCAAGTGGGCGGCTCTGGAGGCCCGCGACCGCGCAGCCATTGAAAAGCTCTCGGGTGAAGCCATGGTTCGCCGCTTTGCCACCGTCTGGCAGGCCAAGGAAGACGACGCCGACCGCCAACTGGCCGCTGCCGGGGTCAAGGTGACACCCGTGCAAGGCCCCCTGCTGCAAGAGCTGCGCACCAAGCTGGCTTTTGTGCAGGATGAATGGCTGGCAGAGGCTGGCAAGAAATCGCCCGCCGCCAAACAAGCGCTGGACGAGTACCGTGGCCTCATCACCAGCGTGTCGCGCGAGTTGGGCGTGAGCAAATGAGCCAGCCCGCAGGCAACGACCAATTTGAATTGTTCGACCTGCGGGTGGAGTGGGAAGGCGATGGTCCTTGCTGGTGCAAGGCCAAAGCCGGCGACCACTTCGAGCTGCATGGTGAGCAGCTGCATTTTCCGCCTGGGCAAAGCTGGTCCATCTACACCCTGGCGGCGCTGCTGCCCATCTTGCCCGCCAAGCAGCGCCCCTGCCACCCCAACGACTGGATGAGCACCGACGCCCGCGTCGCCTGCCCCGATCCGAATTGCAAGGCCCGCTTTGTCATCAAGCGCTGCGGCACTCGGCAGTTCAACCACGCGGCCGTCACCGCAGAGCCATTGGCCACCCCTTCACAAGACCTTGACAAAACCCCATGAGTATCTCCACCACCGAGCTGGCACCGAATTACCGTGCGTCCCGACTGATCAAAGGCTGCTGGCACTTGGCGGGCGGCCATGGTGAGGTCAATCAGGCGCAAGCCGTGCAAGACATGGCCGCCTTCGTGGAGGCCGGGCTCACGACCTTTGACTGCGCTGACCATTACATCGGCGTGGAGGCCTTGATTGGTCGATTTCGGCGCGAGCACACTGATCTGGCCCCCAAGCTTCAGGTCCATACCAAATGTGTGCCCGACTACGACCGACTGACCTCATGCGACCGCGCCTACCTCACCGGCATCATCGACCGTTCGCTGGAACGCCTGGGCGTGGACCAGCTGGACCTGGTGCAGTTTCACTGGTGGAACCTGGCCCAACCGGGCTATGTCGAGGCGCTGGGCATCCTGAGCGATCTGCGCCGCGAAGGCAAAATTGCTCACCTGGGCCTGACCAACTTCAACACCGCCCTGACCCGGGAAATTCTGGACGCGGGCATTCCTTTGATCAGCACGCAGGTGCAGTACTCCTTGCTCGACAGCCGCCCCGACCAAGGCCTGGGCGCGCTGTGCCAAGAGCGCGGTCTGCAACTGCTGTGCTACGGCACCTTGGCCGGCGGCCTGCTCAGCGATGCCTGGCTGGGCCAAGCCGAACCCACCGAGCCTCTGGCCAACCGCTCACACACCAAATACAAACTGATCATCGAAGATTTTGGCGGATGGGACCTGTTTCAGGAACTGCTGCAAGCCTTGCAGGCCATCGCCACGCGCCACGGCGTGGGCCTGGGGGATGTGGCCACGCGCTGGGTGATCGACCGCCCCCAAGTGGGCAGCGCCATCATGGGCTTCACCTCCACGCGCCACCTGCCGGCCACGCAGCGCATTGAAGCCTTGCGCCTGGACGCGCAAGACCACGCCCTTTTAGCGCCCTTGCTGGCACGGCGCACCGGCCCTGCTGGTGACTGCTACGACATCGAACGCGACAAGGAAGGCCGACACGGGCGCATCATGCGCTACAACCAAAACGAAGGGCGTCACTGAAAACGCTTGCCCTTGTAGGCCAGAACTTGCAGGCCCTCAGTCAAGGGCCGTGTTGTGCAGGTCTGCAAGGCTTGAGCCGCTCAGCAGCCCAAGCCCGCCTTCACAACTGAACGCCTTTGGTCAAGGCCCCGTCCACCACCAAGTTGGTGCCCGTCACAAAGCTGGCCGCCGGGCTGGCCAGGAAAGCCACAGCGTTGGCGATTTCTTGGGGGGTGGCCATGCGGCCTGTCGGGTTCATGGCCAAGGCTTGTTTGTACAGCTCAGGGTTGCCCACCTCGATCTGGTTCCACACACCGCCCGCGAAATAGGTGTTGCCCGGCGATACGCTGTTGGCGCGGATGTGCTTGCCCGCCAAGTGGTAAGCCAGGCCTTGGGTGTAGTGCACGATGGCCGCCTTGAAAGCGCCATAAGGGCCCGCCGCAAAATCGATCTCCCGGCCTGAAACACTGGAGATGGTGACGATGGATGCGTGGCTGCTTTTCTCCAAAAAAGGCATGGCGGCATTGACCAGGCGCACGGTGCCCATCATGTCCACCTGAAAGCCTTGTTGCCAACCGTTCTCATCGTTGTTGATGGCCAGGGCACTGACGTTGGCCACCACAATGTCGATGCCGCCCAAAGCGGCTGCCGCATCGATCACCCAGGCTTGCAAAGCCGCGCCATCACCCACATCCACCGCGCGGCCAAAAGCCTTGACGCCATGGCGGGCCAACTCTTGAACGCTTTGCTCAACCTCAGCCGCATTGCGGGCACAAATGGCCACATGCGCACCATCGGCGGCCAAGGTTTGTGCAATGGCTTGGCCAATGCCTTTGGTGCCACCCGTGATCAACGCGGTACGGCCTTTGAGTCCTAAATCCATGGGGTTCCCCTTTCAGTTGAAAAAATTGGCAGCGCAAGGCGCTGTATTGAAGGCGCTCAAACGCCCTCAGGCGCGAGGTATTTTTTGGTGATGGCCGCACCCACGGTGTATTTGGGGTCGACAAAATTGCCCAGCCGAACCTGGCCGCATTGGCTGAGCATCATGTAGGCATCCCAACGGTCGTAGCCGTACTCGGCCTCCATCCACAACACCAACTCGCGGTAAGCAATGCGGGTGGCGTCTTCGAGTGGGCGTGCACTGCCAATGGCCATGATGACGGCTTCGTTTTCCAGCCGGGGCCAGTCGATTTGCCAGCCCTTGATCAGGTCCACCTCGATGGTGGTGGTGCTGGCAAACTCCACGGCCGTGCCACACACCTCACCATCGCCCTGGCAGGCATGGGCATCGCCAATGAAGAGCCTGCCGCCCGCTGTTTGCACCGGCAAATAGGTGATGCTGCCCGGCCCCATGTCAGGCAGGTCCATGTTGCCGCCATGGGCATCGGGGGTGAGGGTGTTGATGGAGTCGATCTCGGGCGAGCAACTCAAGGTACCAATGTGCGGTTTGTAGGGCAATGTGACGCGTTTGCTCCAGTAAACACCGTCTTCATCGACATCGATTTTGCGGACGATTTCAGGCAATGAATCGGACAACAAAGCCGTCAATGAGGTGCCGCTGAGGGCACCAAACTGCGGAATCATGCAGCAGGTGCCTCGGGGGTTGGGGCCGCGTGGGCGGATGGACTTGATGTGCACCGCGATGACATCGCCTTTTTCCGCCCCCTCCACCATGATGGGGCCGTTTTGCGGGTTGACGAAGGGCATGGTCAACACCCGGGAAGGCAGGTCTTGCTCGGACTTGATGGCTCCCTCAAAAGCGTCTCGGGTTTCCACCACAATGCAGTCGCCGGGCCGCACCTTCAGCACCGGGTCTGAATAAGGGCCGATGGTGTAGTGGTATTTGCCCTGCAGGGCTTCCGTGAGTGAATGGGTTTCAGGCGTACGGCCTTGGGCCACGCCGCGCAAGCGCATGATCGATTGGTCTAACCAGTCCATAGAGTTGCTCCAAATGAATTTTCATTGTGAACACAGGCCAGACCACGGGCAATAAGGGCTAGCCCTTGGGTCAAGCCCCAGAGCTCCCTATGCAAGAGGCACACCCTGGGGCGATGTCGACCCGCCTGTCACCTGAGCAGCAGGCCAGCAGCACAAGACTGCTTAAATTCGACCCACCCTCAACAGGCCGCTTTGAAAGCCTGCACCCTCAACCCCCCACACAGGAGCCCTCTATGACCTCTTCACTCCAAGGCCAGATTGCCTGGATCACCGGTGGGGGCAGCGGCATTGGTTTGGCGGGGGCCATCGCACTCGTCAAGGCCGGGGCCCATGTGGTGATTTCTGGCCGCACGGCCAGCACCAACGCCAGCGCTTTGGCCACGCTGCAAGCCTTGGGCAGTGCCGAGGCAATTTTGCTCGACGTGGCCGACAAGCATGCGGTCAAGGCAGCGGCGCAAGACATTCTGGCCCGGCATGGTCGCATCGACATCTTGGTGACCAGCGCGGGCACCAATGCCACGCAGCGCAATTTCGACGTCGTCACGCCTGAGGCTTGGGACGATGTGGTGGCCATCAATTTGTCGGGCCTTTTTTATTGCGTGCACGCGGTCTTGCCCGCCATGCGCCAACAGCAAGGGGGCTTGATCATCAACGTGTCGTCATGGGCGGGCTTGTACGCCTCCAAGCTCACGGGGCCAGCCTACAACGCCACCAAACGCGCGGTTTTGGCCCTGACCGAATCCATCAACATGGAAGAGTGCACCCACGGCATCCGGGCCAGTTCGCTGCTGCCCGGCGAGGTGGCCACCCCCATCCTGGACAAACGCCCCGTGCCCCCGTCACAAGCGCAGCGCGATCTCATGGTGCAAGCCGAAGACATGGGGCAGGCCATCTTGTTCCTGGCCCAAATGCCCGCCCGCACCTGCATCAACGAACTCGTCATCTCGCCCACCTACAACCGGTTTTACACCGGCGGCCTGGAGACGCCCAAGCGCAGCTGAGCTTGGGCCTAAAAGCTTGTCGACCCCAAGAGGGCGGCAGGCCAAGGGGCTTTGGATTCGGCCCTGACTAGTATGAAGTGAAAGACTGGTTTTGGGCACAGCGATCAGCTCCGTGATGAATGTAGGCCCCCCGCCCTCGGGGCGATTCTTGGTGGTCTGCGAGGCTTTTCGCGACGAGGGCGTCGCTCCTACAGGGGCAATGCCCTGCATTTTGTGGGATGGTATGCAAGCGCCATCGTGGTGAAGACACCGGTTCCACCAGAAAGCGCTCATGTCAACATCACCGGGTTTGTTCAGTCAAACTGGGCGCTCAGAACTTTACCCTTTCAGCTTGACCCTTGCCGCCACGCTTCTTGGGGCCTTGTCCGGCGCAAGACAGTGCTGCTTGAATGGCTTGCTTATAGTTTGCCGATGACTCATTTTTACGAACCCCACCTGGGCCACGGCCTCAAGCACGACCCCTTCAACGCCATCGTGGGTCCCCGCCCCATTGGCTGGGTGTCCAGCCGCAGCGACAGCGGCGTGCTCAATTTGGCCCCCTACAGTTTTTTCAATGCCTTCAACTACGTGCCCCCGCTGATTGGTTTTTCCAGCATCGGGCGCAAGGACTCGCTCAATAACATTGAAGCCAATGGCGAATTTGTGTGGAACTTGGTCACGCGCCCCCTGGCCGAAGCCATGAACCAGACCTGCGAGGGCGTGCCCCCCGAGGTGGACGAATTTGCCCTGGCCGGTCTGACCCCCGCCCCATCCCGCTTGCTGAGCGTGCCCCGGGTGGCCGAGAGCCCGGTCAGCTTTGAATGCCGCTGCACCCAAATTTTGCAAATGCAAAACCTGCAGGGCGAAAAAGTGGACACATGGATGGTGTTTGGCCAGGTGATTGGGGTGCACATCGACGAGCGCCTGATTGCCAACGGGGTCTACGACACGGCCAACGCCGGGCACATCCTGCGCGGGGGCGGCCCAGCCGATTACTTCAGCATCGGCCCCGAGCAGCTGTTCAAGATGTACCGACCTGAAAGCGGCGCACGCGACCTGCCCAAGTGAGTTGAACAGTGGATCCCGCCTAATGAAGTCTGAAGTGAAGGCTTGTCTTGGGCACAGCGACCAGCCATGTGAACAATGTAGGAGCCCCGCCCTAGCGGCGATTCTTGGTGGTCTGTGACGGTGATCGCGACGAGGGCGTCGCTCCTACAGGGGATGCCCTGCATTTTGTGGGAGCCCCGCCCTCGGGGCGATTCTTGGTGGTCTGCGAGGGTGATCGCGACGAGGGCGTCGCTCCTACAAGGGGATGCCCTGCATTTTGTGGGAGCCCCGCCCTCGGGGCGATTGTTGGTGGTCTGCGACGGTGATCGCGACGAGGGCGTCGCTCCTACAAGGGGATGCCCTGCATTTTGTGGGAGCCCCGCCCTCGGGGCGATTCTTGGTGGTTTGCGAGGGTGATCGCGACGGGGGCGTCGCACCTACAAGGAATGCACTGCATTTTGTAGGAGCCCCGCCCTCGGGGCAATTCTTGTTGGTCTGCGAGGCTTTTCGCGACGGGGGCATCGCTCCTCCCAAAAAGCGTTCATGCAAACTTCAGCGTGCCGGACCAACAAGTGACACGGGCCTTGGGTTTTCCCTAGCCTGCACTGTGTACTGTGGGCCGCATGATTTGGGCAGACAAGTTCAACCCCAGCCCGTCATGACCTCACCTTCTTCTGCATCCCCCGCCCAGGCCACCATCTGCAGCACCATGATGCAGATGCCCTTGTCGCTGAACCACTTGCTCGAACGGGCGGGCACTTTGTTTGCCCGCAACGAGATCGTCTCGCGCCTGCCCGACAAGTCGCTGGTGCGGCACAGCTACGGCGCGTTTTACCAACGCACGCGCCAGTTGGCACAAGCCCTGCAAAACCTGGGCTTGCAAAAGGGTGAACGCGTGGCCACGCTGTGCTGGAACCACCATGCGCACCTGGAGTGCTATTTCGGCATCCCGGCCGCGGGCGGCGTGATGCACACCCTCAACCTGCGCCTGTCGCCCGAAGAGATCGCTTGGATCGCCAACGACGCGCAAGACAAGGTGCTGATCATCGACGACGTGTTGCTGCCGCTGTACCAGCAGTTTGCGCACCTCTACCGTTTCGAGCGCGTGATCGTGTTCCCGTTTTCCGGGGCAGCGGTGCCCGCACCCTTCACCGATTACGAGCAGTTGCTCGCCAGCACCGACACACAGGCTTTTCAATACGCCCCGCACGCCGAAGACGATGCTGTGTCCATGTGCTACACCTCGGGCACCACGGGCCGCCCCAAAGGCGTGGTGTACTCGCACCGCTCCACCATCTTGCACACGCTGGTGGGCTGCTTGGGAGACTTTTGGGGCTTGAAAGGCAGCGACGTCATCTTGCCCGTCACGCCCATGTTCCACGCCAACAGCTGGGGCATTCCGTATGGCGCGGTGATGATGGGCGTCAAGCTCGTGTTTCCCGGCCCGCACCTGCACCCGGAAGACCTGTTGGACCTGATGACGGCCGAGCCCCCCACACTCTCGCTGGGCGTGCCCACCATCTGGATGGGCCTGATCCAGGCTTTTGAGGCCGCACAAACTACCCAACCGGACCGCTGGAAACTGCCCGCTGGCATGCGCTCATTGGTGGGTGGTGCGGCCGTGCCCGAGGCGCTGATTCGCGCCTTTGACCGGCACGGCATCTGGATTTTGCAAGGCTGGGGCATGACCGAAACCTCGCCTTTGTGCACCGTGTCTTACCCTAAGTCGGAGCTGAAAGATGCGCCCATGGACGAGCGTTACCGCCGCGCTGCCATGGCGGGCGTGCCCGTGCCCTTGACCGAATTGCGCATCCGGGGCGAAGACGGACTCGATGCGCCTTGGGACGGCCAGCATGTGGGCGAAATCCAGGTGCGCGGACCCTTCATCACCGGCAGCTACCACCAGGTGCCCGTGAGCGAAGACAAGTTCAGCGCCGACGGTTGGCTGCGCACGGGCGATGTGGCCAGCCTGGACGCCTTGGGTTTTGTGCGCATCACCGACCGCACCAAAGACCTGATCAAGTCGGGCGGCGAGTGGATCAGCTCGGTCGATCTGGAAAACGCCCTGATGGCCCACCCCGACGTGGCTGAAGCGGCCGTCATTGCCATCCCCGACCCCAAGTGGAGCGAGCGGCCGCTGGCTTGCATCGTGCTCAAACCTGGCAAAGCACCACGGCCCGGAGACTTTGCCGCGCACTTGCTGCAGCACGGCTTTGCCAAATGGCAAGTGCCCGACCGCTACGAGTTCATCGACGCCGTGCCCCGAACCTCCACGGGCAAGTTCTACAAGCTCAAACTGCGCGAACGCTTTCCGGCCTGAGGCCGCAGACTGCGCTTTGCTCAGCACTGACTGTGGGAGTCATTGCTTTTGTAGAAGGCCCTGCTTTTGTGAGGGCCCCTTCATTTTGTGGGAGCCCCGCCCTCGGGACGATGGGTAGTGGTCTGCGAGGCTTTTCGCGGCGGGGGCGCCGCTCCTACAAGGGAAGGCCCTGCTTTTGTGAGCGCCCCTTCATTTTGTGGGTGCCCCGCCCTCGGGGCGATGGGTGGTGGTCTGCGAGGCTTTTTGCGACGAGGGTGCCGCTCCTACAAGGGAAGGCCCTGCTTTTGTGAGCGCCCCTTCATTTTGTGGGAGCCCCGCCCTCGGGGCGATGGGTGGTGGTCTGCGAGGCTTTTCGCGGCGGGGGCATCGCTCCTACAAGGGAAGGCCCTGCTTTTGTGAGAGCCTCTTCATTTTGTGTGAGCCCCGCCGTCGGGACGATGGCTAGTGGTCTGCGAGGCTTTTCGCGGTGGGGGCGCCGCTCCTACGTAAGCGTACGGCGAACCCCTGCCCACCCACAAGTTTCAGCCGATTCTTTGCCCAGTCAGCTGCCAGCGGTGTGGCAGCAACTCTTGAATCCGCCTATTGGGCCAGGTTGGCAGCTTCTCCATCACGTCCTTCAAGTACGCGTACGGGTCGTGACCGTTGAGTTTGGCCGACTGGATCAGACTCATCACCGCTGCCGCCCTTTGGCCCGCTCTGAGTGAGCCCGCAAACAGCCAGTTCTTGCGACCCA
>NZ_CXON01000025.1:0-51614 GCF_001269405.1 Limnohabitans sp. 2KL-3 | reverse complement strand
CTCTTTCCCTCCACGACGCTCTTCCGATCTAGATCCGGGATGTGCAAGGCGCTTTGCTGCGCACACATGCCAAAGCCGAGCGGCCAGGCKCGGTGGTGCTGSCTGCGGATGAGCGGGTGTTCAACCCATCACGCGAGACGCGGTTGATCCTTGGCCAGGCCAAAGAAATTGGCGAGCACGCCAGCCGCCTGTGTGAGCTGATGTTTGCTGCTGAAGGTCGGGTGGGCCAAAGAAAGCTTTGGGGCATCGTGGGATTGACCAAACGCTACCCGGCTGTCTGCATTGACGGCGCCTGTGCCCAAGCCTTGGCGCAAGGGGTCTACAGCTACAAACAAGTCAAGGCCTTGGCCGAGCGTTTGTTTGCCGATGCCATGGCGGCCATGGACGAGGAATCCAACATGGCCAGCTCAGTGCACGCCGACACCACGGCCCTTGAGGGCACTTTGGTTCAGCAGCACGAGCTGATCCGCCAGGCCGACGAGTATGCAGATTTGTTCACCCACGCAGCCTTGGTTGCCAGCGCGGTGGTGGCCAAGGCCATGGATGAGAAAGCAGGAGGCCAGGCATGAACATGACCGAGATCGACAACGCTTTGCGTCAGTTGCGCCTGTCGGGCATGCAGCAAACCCTTTCCACCCGGGCGATGCAGGCCCAGGCCAGCCAGGAGCCGTTTCTGGAGACCTTTGCCGCCTTGCTGCAAGACGAGTTGGAGCGGCGCAGCTCCGTCCTGATGGAGCGCCGCTACAAGCGCTCGGGACTCGATGAGAAGGTCTCATTGGCGGATTTGGACTGGCGCTTTAACCCCAAGATACCCCGAGCCGCGTGCTTTGAGTTGCACACCTTGAAGTTCATCACCCAAGGGGCCAATGCACTGATTGTGGGCAAACCGGGTACAGGCAAGAGCCATGTGGCCAAGGCGCTGGCGTACCAGGCCACGCTGCAAGGCTATGACGTGCGGTATTTGGAGGCGGACACCGAGTTTGCGCGGTATGCGCTGGCGGGCAGCCAGGACAGGGCGAATTTGCTGCGGGAGTGGGTCAAGCCGGATTTGCTGATCGTGGACGATTTGTTTCTGGCCAGGCGGATCACGGCGGAGGCAGCAGAGGCATTGCAGGCCATCGTGCACCAGCGCTACAAGCTGCGCCGCACCCTGGTGGTGACATCGAACCGGGTAGTGCAGGACTGGGGCAAGTATCTGGGGGATGCCACGATGGCCAGCACGATTTTGGACAGGCTGATGCACCGCTGCGTGATGTTGGAGTTTGAGGGCAAGAGCTACAGGCTCAAGGAGGCGGCTGCTCGCTTGGCCGTCCAGCCTGAAACGTCATAATCTGGCAGCGCTGCCTGGGGGAATTTGGGGTGGCCACGGGTGGGGGAATTTGGACTGGCCATCAGGGGTTCGGCCAGCGGCTTGACCTCGAACAAGGACAAGCTGAGGACCTGCAAGATGGCGTGCATTGACCCCTCCAACGCGAGTCTTTTTTTGACAATGGCCACCACCACGTAGGTGCATACAGCGCACCAAATTTGGGTTTTGACGGCGTTGGCGCTGGTGCCTACAAATGCCTTGATACGCAAGTTTTGTTTGATCCACTTGAAGAACAATTCGACCTGCCAGCGGCTTTTATAAAGCTCGGCAACGTGGCTCGCTGGCAAATCAAAATGGTTGGTCAAAAGCGTGATGTGGCGGGCTTGCTCGACAAGGTAGAACTCGATTCTGCGCAATGGCCATGTATAGGTTTTATGCGTTTGTTGCCCGGTCAGCTCGATGGACTCATCTGTGAGGATCACAAGGCTCGGGGTTGCAGGCGGAGTCGGTACGGAGTTAACGACGCGGTATTTCAATGGGTACTTGGAGCGCACGACAAAGAAGGCACCCGCATGACAAAAGCGCACGAGTCGTGCCATGTGAACGTAGCCTCTGTCCATGATGTAAAAACTGCCAGCCTCCAGGCGAAGATGGTCTAAAAAGGTTGCATCGTGCACGCGCGAACCTGTGATTTGAATGAAGGCTGGAATGTTGCCGCGAAGGTCGAGCAGCGTGTGCACTTTGACACCCGCACGGCCCTTGGTTGCAGGGGCCCAGTCAAACAAGCTCAGGCACAAATCGATGGTGGTGGAGTCGATGGCATACACACTCTGATCCAGGTCCAGCCCAAAAGCATCTTGGCCGTAAAGGCTGCGAGCAACACCGATGAGATGCATGGCAAAGTCTTCAAAGATCCTGCAGTCTCGTCGCTCGTTGGCATCGGCCAAAGTGGAGCGAGCAACCTGGCAGCGAAACCCTGCGTGGTAAAGCTTGCGCGAGTGAGAGCCCAAGCAAAGCTCAATGTCACGAAGGCTTGTTCGCGCTGTGAGCTGGGCAAACATCATGCACAAGAGTTGGTCCCAGTGCGAGAAGCTGAGCGTGGGATAGCGACCAGCGTAGCGCTTGACGCAATCGCGAAAAATTGGCTTTGGGAGGTGTTCGTTGATCTGCGCGAAAACAAGCTTGCCTTTGTGCATGGGCGCACCTCGCAAAAAAGCAAAGTGTGCTGCCAGGCAATGGACTACTCAAATAGATTTCGACTTGAAATCAAAAAAATCTATACAAATCGAGAGGTTAGCGGCGGGGCCTGGAAAATCTCCGGACAGTAGTGGGTCAGATCACAATTGTTTTGCTTGTTCAAGGAGCCTGTGGACTCCTTGGCTTTTGTGCGGTTTGACTTGTCACTAGACAGGACAACTTGCGTGACAGAGGGGACGTGGCACGGTCGACAGAAATGTTCTTGCCCGCGGGTTTAAGGGCAGAAACTGGGCGCAGGGTTTAGGTGTTGATCTGGACAAAGACCTGCCCATCATTTCTTCGTGTTTTGACGGCCAGTCGCGCTCGCGTTTATTGCAAAAACGTGCGAATTGGCCATTGGTGGCAGAGTCGGTGCGCAAAGCCAGGACGCCTTCACAAGCCAACCTATTGCAACGTGCGACCCGGATGGATTTTGCCAACTTCATGGCGGAAGGCGTTTTGGTCAAGGTGGATCGCGCCAGCATGTTGAGTTCTCTCGAAGTGCGCTCACCGCTGCTGGATCACCGCATGATCGAGTTTGCCTTTGGCAAAGTGCCATCGCGGCTGAAAGCAACGCCGACTGAAAAGAAGATCTTGCTCAAGCGCCTGTGCTCACGCCTCTTGCCCCCAGAGTTTGACCTGCAGCGCAAACAGGGGTTTTCGATTCCCATGAACGTATGGCTCAAAGGCGGCCCATTTCGGACGCTGTTTGACGATGTATTGCGCGACCCGCAATGCAGCTTCGATGCCCAAACCGTCAACAAGCTGATGCGCGACCAAGACAAAGGCCACTTCAACGGCGAACGCCTCTTCGGCCTCGTCATGTTCGAACTCTGGCGTCGCGAATACGGCATATCGTTCTGACGGAGCAGGGGAGTTAATTGGGGTCAGATCCCCATGGCACTACCTTAAGCAAACTGTGCCCGAATCTGTTCGCGAGCCAGCACGCGTGGGAGCGTCAATAAAGGCAGCGGCTTGGGTCTTCGCTTTTTGGCGCGTGGCTCAATTCGTCCTGGTCGCTTGGGTAAAACGCACTCAGAAATCTTGCGCAGCAATGTGGCCGTCAGCTCACTTAACTTATCAACAAAGCACGCACTCATGCGGGACGCAAAAGCCAATAGCAAGCGCCGGGCACCCGTAAAGCTCAAGTCTCTGGGGGCCACCTTCACCAACTGCGCCGCACGCATCATGCTCCAACGCACCAAGTTATAGGTCAACAAAAACATCGCGATTTCTTTTCTCACCATGTCCGGCGACTTGCAACGTAAAACATCCATATCCATGGCCACCTTCAGTGTTCGGAAATCAACCTCAATGTTCCAGCGCATTGCGTAAAGCGCAGCAAGCTCTTGAGGGCTTGCCTGCTTAGGCTCCAGCATCGTGGTCACGATGATCTTTCCATTCACGCTGACCTCACGCACCCACAGTCCTGCTGGCATTTGCTCGTATTGCGCTTGGTCGATCCAGGCCGCGCATTTGGGTTTGGGCCACCACACGACGTGGTCAAATTTGCTGTGGATACGCCCTTGTTTGAAATCAACTTGACGCCTGCCGTCATTGGGCATGACCAAATCCACGCCCCGCTGGGCCAACATCTGCACCGCCCACCAAGTGCTGTGCAAGGCATCGGCCAACAAAAGGTCTTTCTCGCTCAAGCTCCCAGAGATTTGGCGCAAAAGGGCCTGTTCGCCACTTGATTTACCGCTCATGGGGCCTTCTGCGTAATTGATGACAGCGCCGCTGGACAGGCTGATGAGGGCACCGATGCGGGCCTGCGGAAATCCCAGGCCCGGTTTTTGGCGGCTACTTTGTGGCCAAGAGCCCTGATTTTCAAGAGTGTCTGGCATCGAGACGGTAGTGGCATCAAACAGTTTGACCGAGCGACCACGCCAGCCCCAAAGTGGTGCCGCACTGCGCTCGAGTTGTTCACCCAAGAGTGTGCACAAGCGCTGGGGCAGGCCCAAGGCGAGCCTTTTGCGGGCCTTGCAATAAGGGCCAGTGTTCAAGCTGCACTGCGTTTGCCCAGCCGCCGCTCGGGCAACAAGGGCTTGGCTGACAGCTTTTTGGCAGGCCTGATCTGAGGAAAGTGTTTGGTCGATGAACAGTCGCAAGGTAACCATGGGCGGATAGATGCGATGTCGATGGTGGCCAACTTCCTCCAGGAATATTTGATCGATTTCTTGGGCGGTGAATGCATGCTCAAGACCGCATTGTCCGGTTTGGGCAAATTGCTGGCGCAATTGCAGCATGTGGTGTTTGAGGCTGGTGAACTTGTTACTATGCACGTGGGCTGGCTTACTACTGAAGCGGGTTGCTGTCTTTGAACAACTTCAGCTTAGCGTCAGGCAGTACAGCCAGTCCACCTGTTTTCTTTACGTAGCGCTTAAGGTAGTGCCATGGGGGTCAGATCCCAATTAAATGCGCGTCGTTTCTGTTGGAGCGACGCCCTCGTCGCGATGCAAGCCTTGCAGACCACCACCCATCGCCCCGGGGGCGGGGCTCCTACATTTTGTAGGAGCGACGCCCTCGTCGCGATGCAAGCCTCGCAGACCACCACCCATCGCCCCGGGGGCGGGGCTCCTACAGGGAGAATCCTCGCAGACCACGACCCATCGCCCCGGGGGCGGGGCTCCTACAGGGAGAATCCTCGCAGACCACGACCCATCGCCCCGGGGGAGGGGCTCCTACAGGGAGAATCCTCGCAGACCACCAGCCATCGCCCCGGGGGCGGGGCTCCTACAAAATGCAGTCAATTGGCGTCAGATCCCAATTGTTTTTGATGTTCAGGGGAGCCCAAGGGCTCCTTGTTTGTTTCTTGGATTTGTTTTGTCTAGAGGCCGAACATCTATCGTGACAGAGGGGGGACTAACGCATTGGCATGCCATACCATTTCATGTATATTTCAGCCATGTTCGCAAACGAAAAATCGCTTAAATGGATTGGTAGCAGCCACAAAGACTTGATGGCCTTACCTGTCAACGTTCGGCGTCTATTCGGCTTTGCTCTGTCGCTGGCACAGTCGGGCGACAAACATGATGCCGCAAAAGTGCTGAAGGGCTTTGGTGGTGCAGGTGTGCTTGAAGTGGTGGAGGACGATGTTGGCGGCACCTACCGAGCCGTGTACACAGTTAAGTTTGCCGAGGTAGTGTTTGTCCTTCACTGCTTCCAGAAGAAAAGCAAGCGCGGTATCGCCACGCCGAAGGAGGATATGGACATCATTCACGCTAGGCTGAAAATTGCCGAAGCGTATGTAAAGGAGTTGAGGAAATGAAAACCCTAATTGTTGAAGGCATTGAAGTGCACAGCGGTTCAGGCAATGTTTTTGCTGACCTGGGTCTAGCGGATGCCGAAAAACTCAAAATCAAAACTGGCTTGGTGATCGAAATTAGGAAAGCGATGAAAAGCCGTGGACTGACTCAGCAAGAAGCGGCTAAGCGGATGGGCATCACTCAGCCTAAAGTTTCTGACATGATGCGTGGAGACTTCACCAATCTGTCTGAGCGCAAGTTGATGGACTGTCTAACGCGCCTTGGTTTCGACATTGAAATCACGATACGCCCTGCCAGTGCGGAAATTGGTCATCTCATGTTGGCTGCTGCATAAGGGTGCGCGGCGCGCAGCGCTTAAATTAATGGGGGTCAGATTTCAATTGTTTTTAATGTTCAGGGAGCCTTCGGGCTCCTTGTTTTTTTGTGGAGTTGGATGGGTCAACAGGCAGGACAACGATCGTGACAGACGGAGAGCCTGGGCAATGAAAAAACTTGTACTGACGATGTCCGGACACATACAATCACTGCATGACTAACCTGGAGGTCAAGTGATGACCACTGCCAATTTCTCAAAAACCGAGCGCATCGATGTGCGTGCCAGCACGCTGATTAAGCAGCTGTTGCAGGATGCCGCACGTGCCAGCCACAAGAATGTCAGCGAGTTCTTGCTCGACGCGGGCGTGACGGCGGCCGAGCAGACTCTGGCGGATCGTCGCCAGTTTGTGCTCGACGAAACGCAGTGGCAGGCGTTTCAGGAAGCGCTGGATCGGCCGGTGCAAAACAAGACACGCTTGAAGAGATTGCTGCGTGAACCTGGGGTGCTGGGTTGAGCAATGGCTACACACCTGTTCGCAAGCTTGCTGCAACGGATCAGGTGGATGCTTTCGATTGCGGTCAGGCAGCGCTGAATCAGTTCCTTCAGCGTTACGCGCTCGTCAACCAGAAAGCCAACAGTGCGCAGACCTACGTTTGCTGCCAGGGGGACGTGGTGGTCGGCTTTTATAGTCTCGTAGTCGGCAGTGTCGATCCAGAGGCAACGCCATCAAGAGTCATGAAGGGTCTGGCGCGTCACCCAGTGCCAGTCATGATTCTGGCTCGGCTTGCCGTAGACAAGGCGCATCAGCGCAAAAGTCTGGGTCAGGCCTTGCTCAAGGACGCACTGCTTCGCACCGCCCAGGCCGCCGATATAGCTGGAATTCGCTGTTTGCTTGTACATGCCAAGGACGATATGGCGCTGAGGTGGTATGAAACGTGGGAGTTTGAGCCCAGTCCGACCGATCCATACCACCTGTTCCTGATGTTGAAAGATCTCAAGAATTTGCTGACCTGATACCGTCATTGACGAACATGAATTCCGTAATTTTCGCTTCCCTTCTGGGCAGATAGCCAACACCTTTCATCATTGACCCTCAGCATTACCCTGGGGCTTTGAGGGTTGGTTCGAAACCAGTCGCCACTGCACCCTAAACCCGCAGGTGTGGATAAATTGGGGTCAGATCCCGATTAATTGTTTGGCTTGTTTGGCTTTGTAGGAGCGACGCCCTCGTCGCGATGAAGCCTTGCAGACCACCGCCCATCGCCCCGGGGGCGGGGCTCCTACATTTTGTAGGAGCGACGCCCTCGTCGCGATGAAGCCTAGCAGACCACCGCCCATCGCCCCGGGGGCGGGGCTCCTACATTTTGTAGGAGCGACGCCCTCGTCGCGAACTGCCTCGCAGACCATCACCCATCGCCCCGAGGGCGGGGCTCCCACATTTTGTAGGAGCGAAGCCCTCGTCGCGATGAAGCCTTGCAGACCACCACCCATTGCCCCGGGGGCGGGGCTTCTACAGGAATCTCACTTGGGGTCAACCCGAAAATTGACAGAGGGCTTGAGGAGGCTCAGGGGGAGCAGACTGAAAGCAAGCAAAAATGTAATTAGCAATTCATAGTTTTTTAAATACATATCAAGTTTTACACAATATTGATCAAGTATTAATAAAGCAGAGCCTCTTTCATTGGAGTGCAACGCCTTCGCTGAGAAAATCTGTGCACGCTACGAACCACCACTGAACCGATTTGCCCGTGCTGCTGCTCAACTCATTCGTCACTTTATTGATCGCCCCGCTGGGCACGGCTTTGTTGGCTTGGGCGTTGGCTGTGGTTTTGAGCCTGAGAGGGCGAAAGCGTTCAGCGCAGGTGCTGGCTGTCTTGGCGTTTGTGTGGTTGTGGTGCTGGTCTACACCGTTGGCCAGTCACTGGATTCGCGGTCAGCTTGAGGCCTCGTACCCTCCGCTGCCATTGGCCGCTGTTCCTGCAGCGCAGGCCGTGGTGGTGCTGGGTGGCACCATGGAGCCGCCTGACGCGTTGCGACCCTGGCCCAATTTGGGTCAAGCTGCTGACCGCGTGTGGCATGCCTCGCGGCTTTTCGCATTGGGTAAGGCTCCTGTGGTGTTGCTGAGCGGGGGCAGTGATCTGTCCAAATCCTCCCAGCCCGAAGCTTTGGGCATGCGGCAGTTCATGCTTGATTTGGGTGTGCCCGCTTCGGCTTTGCTCACCGAAGAATTCAGCCGCAACACACGACAAAACGCTGAGATGTCGGCCAAGCTGTTGCGCGAGCGCGGCATTCAAAAGGTTTTGTTGGTCACGTCGGCCTTGCACATGCGCCGAGCCGTGCAGTTGTTTGAGCAGCAAGGCCTTGAAGTGCACGCTGTGGCCACCGATCACGAGGTCGGCAACAGCAACGGCCGCCTGCCTTGGTTGCCAGACGCCAACAGCCTGGACGGCAGCGCCCGCGCGTTCAAAGAGATCGTCGCTTTTTGGGCCATAAGACCCTAGACCATCGTTTGGAAAATTGGGATCTGACCCCAATTAAAAAACGGGGTCAGATCCTAATTTTTTAGCAGAGCTCAGAATGTAAATTTACAATTGTTAAATTGTAAATATTGATAAAAATTTATATTTCATGTGTGTTTTGGCTCTTGTAAAGATGCCATCGCTAACTAGCATGCTAACCCTGCGCCATCGTCTCAAGCTTTGATGGCCAATCATGGTTGGGCCCAGCCAGGCCAAGCTTTGGTGCTTGCTGGGCTTCTTGGTTTTTGGAGACAAAGGCGCACTTGCTCATCCAGCTGCCTGATCAAAGTCAAACGTCTGGTGTGAGCCGCAAACTTGATCAAAATTCACAAATGAACGAACAATTTAAAAATTTGTAAATTCAAATCAATAGATATTTATTCCTAAGTAGCTTTCATTGAAGTAAACATGAATTAAATATTACAAATACTTCAACAATCTTTCACAAACATAAGGCTGCCTTCTACGCCGCCTTGACCCGAGGTGAGCGGTAGTCCTACAAAATACGGCTTTCTGGCCTTGTTTGTGAGTCATCAGCCGAATGTTTTTTTCCGATGGCCGTCTTTGGCCTTTATCCTTGAAGACTATGAAACTTTTACCCGTCATCATGGCCGGTGGTTCCGGCACCCGTTTGTGGCCTTTGTCGCGCGAACTTTTTCCCAAGCAGTTTTTGGCTTTGGGCGAAAAACAGTCGATGTTGCAGGCCACGGTCAGCCGTTTGCAGGGTTTGCCTGTGGCGCATCCGATGGTCATTTGCAATGAGAACCACCGCTTTTTGGTGGCCGAGCAGTTGCGTCAGATTGGGGCATTGCAGGGCAACATTGTTTTGGAACCTGCCGGACGCAACACAGCGCCTGCGGTGGCTTTGGCCGCTTTGCAGGCCACGGCGGCGGGGGCAGACCCTTTGATGTTGGTGTTGGCGGCCGACCACATGATTCAGGACACGCCTGCATTTCAGGCGGCTGTGCAAACCGCTTTGCCCTTGGCCGAGGCAGGCGCTTTGGTGACCTTTGGCATTGTGGCGCACCGAGCCGAGACGGGTTATGGCTATATCAAGCGCGGGGCGGCGGTGGGCGAGGGCGCGTTCAAGGTGGCTGCGTTTGTCGAAAAACCCAATGCATCTGTGGCCGAGGGTTACGTGGCCAGCGGTGACTATGACTGGAACAGCGGCATGTTTTTGTTCCGCGCCAGCCAATACCTGGCCGAGCTTCAGGCGCATCGGCCAGACATTTTGGCCGCGTGCCAGAAGGCGATGCTGGCACCCCAGGCCGACATGGATTTTGTGCGGGTCGACGCCGAGGCGTTCAAGGCGTGTGCGGACGAGTCGATTGATTACGCCGTCATGGAAAAAACCGATGCTGCGGTGGTCGTGCCCATGGATGCAGGCTGGAGCGATGTGGGGGCGTTTGCAGCTTTGTGGGAGGTGCTGCCGCACGACGCACAGGGCAATGTGCACCGCGGCGATGTGCTGTCACACGACAGCCACAACAACCTGATTTTTGCGGAGAACGCATTGGTGGCCACGGTGGGTTTGCAAGACCATGTGGTGGTACAGACCAAAGACGCGGTGTTGGTGGCCCCCCGCGAGCGCGTGAACGAAGTCAAACAGATCGTGGCGCAGATCAAGGCGAATCAGCGCACCGAGCATCAAATTCACCGAGAGGTGTACCGTCCTTGGGGCAAATACGATTCGGTGGATGCCGGCGGGCGTTATCAGGTCAAGCGCATCACGGTGTTGCCGGGAGCCAAGTTGTCGGTGCAAATGCACCACCACCGCGCCGAGCATTGGATTGTGGTGTCGGGCACAGCCCGCGTGACGCTGGATGGTCAAGAGCATTTGTTGACCGAAAACCAGTCCATTTACTTGCCCTTGGGCTCGGTGCATGCCTTGGAAAACCCCGGCAAGATCGCCTTGGAACTGATTGAAGTGCAAGTGGGCAGCTACCTCGGCGAAGACGACATCGTCCGCTTCGAAGACCGCTACGGCCGGTCTTGACCCTCATCGCCCCGGGGGCGGGGCTCCTACAAAATGCAGGATATTCCCCTTGTAGGAGCGACGCCCTCGTCGCGAAAAGCCTCACAGACCACGAAGAATCGCCCCGGGGGCAGGGCTCCTTCAAAATGCAGGATATTCCCCTTGTAGGAGCGACGCCCCCGTCGCGATAAGCCTCGCAAACCACCAAGAATCGCCCCGAGGGCGGGGCTCCTACAAAATGCAGGATATTCCCCTGTAGGAGCGACGCCCTCGTCGCGAAAAGTCTCGCAGACCACAAAGAATCGCCCCGAGGGCGGGGCTCCTACAAAATGCAGGATATTCCCCTGTAGGAGCGACGCCCTCGTCGCGATAAGCCTCGCAGACCACCAAGAATCGCCCCGAGGGCGAGGCTCCTACAAAATGAGGGGCATCTCCCTGTAGAATTAATTGGGGTCAGATCCCCATTAATTTAATCAACTGTTTCCCCTTTTAAAGTTTTGCACTTCAAGTGCCAAGCTTGGTCGAGAATCAGCAACATCAAAAGCATGGCCAAAAACCCTTGTTCCTGCAAAAGCTCTGTGCATGGCCACAAAAGCTTGACTTGGGATGAGCATGCTTCCATCAAAAATGACCTATAGACGAGAAATCGATGGCTTAAGGGCGCTTGCTGTTTTGCCGGTGATCCTGTTTCATGCAGGCTTGGAGGCTTTCAGTGGTGGTTTTGTGGGTGTAGATGTTTTTTTTGTGATCAGTGGTTATCTGATCACAGGAGTGATCATCTCCGATCTGGAAAAAGAAAGATTTTCACTCATTGATTTTTATGAAAGACGTGCACGAAGAATTTTGCCAGCTTTGTTTTTAGTGATGTTTGTGTGTCTGCCTTTTTCATGGGTGCTACTTCTTCCTCATGATTTAAAAGATTTTTCAGACAGCTTGTTGGCTGTACCGTTGTATATATCGAATTTTTTATTTTGGAGTGAAAGTGGGTATTTTGAAAGAGCGGCTGAAATGAAGCCGCTTTTACATACATGGAGTTTGGCTGTTGAAGAGCAATTTTATTTATTTTTCCCTTTGTTTTTCATGCTGCTTTGGCGTTGGGGTAAGCGTTGGTTGTTGGTGATGATGGGTTTGCTGGGTTCTGCTTCGCTTGTATATGCGCAATGGGCTTCGCTGGCACAACCTGCCGCTGCATTTTATTTATTGGTTGCCCGCAGTTGGGAGTTGTTGTTGGGTGGATTGGCAGCTTTTTATATATTGTCGGATCAGCACAAAAAAAGTGGTCGTTTATTTTCTGAGATGGCCAGCATGTTGGGGTTGGCTTTGGTATTGTTTTCGATCTTTAATTTTAGCAAGGAGACACCTTTTCCGGGTGTATACGCCCTGGTGCCTACGTTGGGTGCTATTTTGATTATTTTATATGCAAAATCAGATACGGTATTGGGTAAAATATTAAGTCTAAAAATATTTGTGAGTATTGGTCTGGTTAGTTACAGTGCATATTTATGGCATCAACCTATTTTTGCATTTGCAAGGCATCAAAGCATTGTGACTCCAGAGACACATGTATTCATAATGCTGAGTATTTTATCTCTTGGGTTGGCGTATTTGAGTTGGCGTTATGTAGAAAATCCATTCAGGCAAAAAAATTGGATTTCAAGGAAGAAATTATTCCTGATTGTGTCATTATTTAGTTTGTTTTTTATAGTATTAGGTTTTATTGGAATTGTTAATAAAGGTTTTAAGAATAGATTTAGTTATTCTGCAGAATTTGAAGCCCAATTCAAATTGCAAAATTATCGAAAAAGCTGTGATGACGGTCTAGGGCATCAAAAAGGGGAAGTGCCTTTTTGTGAATTTGGTTCAAAAAATAATCAAAAACCAGAGATGGTGGTTTTTGGGGACAGCCATTCAACGGCAATTCAACCTGTTTTTGATAAATTGGCGCATGATCTGAAGTTTGGGTACATTCATCATGGATTGGGTGGTTGCATTCCCTTGATCAATGTTGATGTTCTTAAAGGAAATTGGGATCGTGGTGTTTGTAGCAAAGTTTCAAAAAGTCAATTTGAATATGTAAAAAACAATAAAATTAAAACAGTGGTTTTGGTGGCTCGATGGAGTTACTACACCCAAGGTGATTATGAAAAAGGAATGAATGGTTATTTTTTGAATGCAAATGATGAAGATGAAATGGGACGTGAAAAATCCCGTTCGGTTTTTAAAAAGGAATTTCTTAAAACCGTTGAAGCATATGAAGCGTTGGGTGCGCAGGTCATTGTTTTGCTTCAAGTTCCGCAGCAAAAAACAGAACCAAGGAAGATATATTCAAAGATCATGATGTTTAACGAGCCTGACAACAAGAAGTTGGGAGAGGCGGTTTTGAATTATTCAGTATCGCAATCAGATCATTTGAAATTGCAAATATTTAATCGAGAATTTTTCGATTCGATTCCAAAACGAAGTAGCCTGATCTTCGTCAATCCTGATGTTGCTTATTGCCGTCAAGCCCGTTGTGTATTAGGCACAAGCGAACGTTCCTATTATCAAGATTTAGATCATTTGAATGAATGGGGGGCAATTGAACTTGAGGGATTGCTCGGTGATGTGTTGGCAAATGCCGGAGTGGGTAGGCAAATGCCGATGTAAACATCGGCATTTGCAGATCAATGTGCCTGAGTTTTGGTTTGGCACTGGACTGGGCTTTGCCCCGTCGTGATCTACACCTTCAGCGGCAAAGCTCTTTGCCGTTGACCCGTCAAAGCAAACAGCGCATTGCCCACGGCCGGGGCCAGCGGCGGCACGGCCGGTTCGCCCACGCCGGCCGGGTGGCGGGTGCTGGGCACGATGTGGGTTTCCACAACCGGGGCCTGGCTGAGCGTGACCATGGGGTAGCTCGGAAAATTGCTTTGCTGCACCACGCCGCCCACGATGTCGATTTGCCCATACAACGCAGCGCTCAAGGCATAGACCACGCTGCTTTGCATTTGCTGGGCCACGGTGTCAGGGTTGACCACGGTGCCGCAGTCGATGGCACAAACCACGCGGTGCACGCGGATCTGGCCTTGTTCGACCGAGACCTCGGCCACTTGCGCCACGATAGAGCCAAAGGATTTGTGCAGCGCGATACCTTGTGCGCGGCCTGCGGGCAAAGGCTTGCCCCAGCCTGATTGTTTTCCAGCCAGCTGGAGCACGGCCGCGTAACGCGGGGCGTCTTTCAACAGCTTCAGGCGGAAGGCCAGTGGGTCTTGCTTGGTGGCTATCGCCAGTTCGTCAATGAAGCTTTCCGAGAAAAAAGCGTTGTGCGAATGGCCCACCGAGCGCCAGAAGCCCACAGGCACGCCCGACTTCGTGGCCACATGGCTCATGTGTTGGTTCAAAAAGCCGTAGGGCAGGTCAAACAGGCCTTCGGATGTGGTTTTGTCCGGCATGTCGATGGGGCCCGACAGGTGCGGCGCAGCCCGTGCCATCCAGCGCGGGGTGATGGCGTCGCCCGCCGACTTGATGCGCAAGCTGCTGACCTCGCCTTGCGCGTCGATGGACGCCTGGAACTTGGCCAGGTGCATCGGGCGGTAAAAGTCGTGTGTCATGTCTTCTTCGCGCGACCAGACCAACTGCACCGGCGCACCCTTGCAGGCCATGGCCACTTGCACGGCCTGGCCGACAAAGTCGACTTCGAGCCTGCGGCCAAAACCGCCGCCCAGCAGCGTCACATGCACGGTGACGTCGTCTTCTTTGACGCCCGCCACTTTGGCGGCCATGGCACGCGCCATTTGCGGCACCTGTGTGGGCACCCAAACTTCGACTTTGCCGTCTTTGACCTGTGCGGTGCAGTTCATCGGCTCCATGGTGGCGTGGGCCAAGTAGGGCGCTTGGTACAGCGCGTCGATTCGGCTGGCCGCCGTTTGCTCGGCTTTGAGCGGCAGGCCTTGCTCGTGGAAGGTGAAGCCGCTTTCGGTGTTCAGCACTTTGAGCAGCTCAGCCTGAATGCGGACGGTGTCTGCCGCGCCAGTGCCAGGGGGCTGCCACTGCACCTGCAGGGCTTGAGCGCCTTGCCGGGCCTGCCAAGTGTTTTTGGCCACCACGGCCAGACCGGCCGTTCCCCCGCCCCAGGCGTTGAATTGCACCACTTGCTCGACACCGGGCAGCGTTAACGCCGTTTTTCGGTCGATCGACGCTGCCGAGCCGCCCAAAATCGGGCTCATGCGCACGGCTGCAAACAGCATGCCGGGCAAGCGCACGTCCATGCCGAATTGCGCCTGGCCCGTGACTTTGGCGGGGATGTCGCTGCGTGCGGCGCTTTGGCCGATCAGCTTCCAGTCTTGACGGGCTTTGGGGGCGATGTTTGCCGGAGTGCTGCCCGCAGCGGCTGCACCCATTTGGCCGTAGTGCGCCTTTTGGCCCGAGGCGTGTTGCATCACGCCATCGCGCACGGTGATCTCGCTGACGGGTACTTTCCACGCGGTGGCAGCGGCTTGTACCAGGCTGGCGCGTGCAGTGGCGGCGGCCATGCGCAGTGGCTCCCACAGGTCGGCGACCGAAGACGATCCGCCTGTGGCGTTGATCCCCAGCTCGCGGGCGATCTTGCCGACCATCCACTCGGCCAGTTTGATCTTGGTGGGTTTGTGCTCGCCTTCGCTGTCCAGCGGGTGAAAGGGGAGGCTGGCCACCAGCATGGCCACGTTGCCGTAAATGCTGTCGGCACCGGCTTGTGCCAGACGCACGCGGGCGAGGGGCACGTCCAGCTCTTCGGCCACCAGCATGGCCAGCGCGGTGTGCACGCCTTGGCCCATTTCGCTGCGCGGCATGGCCAGCACCACTGCGCCATCGGCGGCGATTTTGATCCAGCCGTTCAGGGCCACATCGCCTTGTGTGGGCAGCATCAATTCGGGCGAACCCAAGCGTGAGCGGGCGGGCATCGCGCCCCAGCCCACCACCAGCGCGCCAGTTGCGCCCAGGGCGCTCAAAATCCAGGTGCGGCGTTTCATGCGGCACCGCCTTTCTTCATGGCAGCGGCGGCACTGTGAATCGCGGCCCGCACACGCTGGTAAGTGCCACAGCGGCACAGGTTGGTCATGGCGGCGTCGATGTCGGCATCGCTGGGCTGGGGGTTTTTGTCCAGCAAGGCGGCCGCGGCCATCAGCATGCCGCTTTGGCAGTAACCGCATTGCGGCACTTGCTCGGCGATCCATGCGGATTGCAGGGGGTGGGGCTTTTCTGCCGTGCCCAAGGATTCGATGGTTTTGATTTGCTGGTTCGCCACCGCAGACGTGGGCGTCACGCAAGAGCGCACAGGCTGGCCGTCCACATGCACGGTGCAGGCCCCACAAGCGGCGATGCCGCAGCCGAATTTGGTGCCCGTAAGCTGAAGTTCATCGCGCAGCACCCACAGCAGGGGCGTGCTGGGGTCAGCGGTGGCGGTGCGGCTTTGGCCGTTGATGTTCAGTTGCACGGGGTCTCCCTGAGTGTTGCTGGTGCGAGATGTTAACGGCCCAGCGCATGTGGCCCCGTCATGGACGTATTTGCCCCTGTTGGCTTTTGTCTGTAGGCTTTCCTTTTCCCTGCGGGCTCTGACCTGTAGGCTGTACCCTGTGGGCTGCCCCCTGTGGTCTGTCCTCTGTAGGAGCGACGCCCTCGTCGCGATAAGCCTAGCAGACCACAGCACATCGCCCCGAGGGCGGGGCTCCTACAAAATGCAGGGCAATGTCCCCTGTAGGAGCGACGCCCTCGTCGCGATAAGCCTCGCAGACCACGACCCATCGCTCCGAGGGCAGGGCTCCCACAAAATGCAGAGCATGTCCCTGTAGGCGCGACGCCCTCGTCGCGATAAGCCTTGCAGACCACAGCCCATCGCCCCGGGGGCGGGGCTCCTACAAATTGCAGGGAAATGTCCCCTGTGGGAGCGATGCCCTCGTCGCGATAAGCCTTGCAGACCACAAGCCATCGCCCCGAGGGCGGGGCTCCTACAAAATGCAGGGAAATGTCCCTTGTAGGAGCGACGCCCTCGTCGCGATAAGCCTCGCAGACCACAGCCCATCGCCCCGGGGGCGGAGCTCCCACAAAATGCGGGGCAATGATCCCTGTAGGCGCGACGCCCTCGTCGCGATAAGCCTTGCAGACCACAAGCCATCGCCCCGGGGGCGGGGCTCCTACAAAATGCAGGGCAATGTCCCTTGTAGGAGCGACGCCCTCGTCGCGATAAGCCTCGCAGACCACAGCCCATCGCCCCGGGGGCGGAGCTCCTACAAAATGCAGGGCAATGTCCCTTGTAGGAGCGACGCCCTCGTCGCGATAAGCCTTGCAGACCACAGCCCATCGCCCCGAGGGCGGGGCTCCCACAAATTGCAGGGCAATGTCCCCTGTGGGAGCGACGCCCTCGTCGCGATAAGCCTTGCAGACCACAAGCCATCGCCCCGAGGGCGGAACTCCCACAAATTGCTTGTTGGCCAAGGGCACCCGAAGGGTGATCGCGCCAAGTGCTCACAGTTGTGTGCGCAGCGTCCAGATTTCCGGGAAGAGCACCGTGTCGAGCATCTTGCGCAAATAGCTCACGCCACCGGTGCCGCCCGTGCCGCGCTTGAAGCCGATCACGCGCTCCACCGTGGTCACATGCCGAAAGCGCCAGAGGCGGAAGGCGTCTTCCAGATCGGTCAGCTCTTCGCCCAGTTGGTACAGATCCCAGTGCTGCTGCGGGTTGCGGTAGACCACGAGCCAGGCGTTTTCGACCGCCTCGCTGGCAGGGTAGGGCTGTCGCCAGTCGCGCTCGGTGTGGGTGACCGGCACCTCCAGACCTCGGCGTTGCAGCAGGCGCAGGCATTCGTCGTACAGCGAGGGTGCTTCGTAAGCGGCCTGCACGATGGCCGACAGATCAGGGCGATGCGCGTGGGGCTGCAGCATGGCCGCGTTTTTGTTGCCCATCGCAAACTCGATGCAGCGGTATTGCCAGCTTTGAAAACCGCTCGACTGCGCCAAGTAGGGGCGGATGGCGCTGTACTCGGGCGGCGTCATGGTGGCCAGCACGTCCCAAGCGTGCACCAGTTGCTCCATGATGCGGCTGACGCGAGCCAGTTTCTTGAAGGCATCGGGCAACTGGTCTTGCGCGATGCCCGCCATGGCGGCCTGCAGCTCGTGCAGCATCAGCTTCATCCACAGCTCGCTGGTTTGGTGCTGCACGATGAACAGCATCTCGTTGTGGTCGGGCGAGAGCGGGTTTTGGGCGTTCAGGATGGCGTCGAGCTGCAGGTAGTCGCCGTAACTCATGCGGCCGTCAAAGTCGAGCTGGGCTTTTTCATCGTGCACGATGCGCTCGCCTGTGGCATCGCCTGCTTCGGAGCTGGCAGCGATGGAGGTTGTGGTGGAGGCGGAGGCTGAAGAGAAAGGGCATGAACTCATGACAGGTCTTTCATGTCACTGCGTTCTTTTGCGCAAAGCGAGCGTCTTGCCACTCGCCAGTTTGCATGACCTGGCACAGGTGTTCTGCGGCCTGCCACACGTCGGCATAACCCACATAAAGCGGTGTGAAACCAAAGCGCAAGATGTCCGGGTGCTGGCCGCCATCGCCCGCCCTGAAATCGCCAATCACGCCGCGTGCGATCAGGGCTTGAACGATGGCGTAAGCGCCTTCGGCGCGTGTCAGGCTCACTTGCGAGCCGCGCAGGGCTTCCTCAGTCGGTGTGGCGATGCCAAAGCCGTGGCCGTGCAGGCGCGTGCGCACCAGTTGCATGAACAGGCCCGTGAGCGCCAGCGACTTTTGGCGCAGCGCTGCCATGCCGCCCAATGACTCGGCGGCCAAAAAAGCGTCCAGGCCGCAGTCGAGTGCCGTGAGGCTCAAGATGGGTTGGGTGCCGCACTGGTAGCGGGTGATGCCTTGAGCAGGTTGGTAATCCGGCGTGAAGGCAAAGGGTGCGGCGTGGCCCCACCAGCCGGCCAGGGGTTGCCAAAAGCGGTCGGTGTGCTGCGGGTGCACCCACACAAAAGCCGGAGCGCCGGGGCCGCCATTGAGGTATTTGTAGCCGCAGCCGACCGCAAAGTCGGCCCCCGAGCCGTTCAGGTCAACGGGCACGGCGCCTGCGCTGTGCGCCAGGTCCCACACGGTGAGAATGCCCTGCGCATGAGCCTGGGCGGTGACGGCCTGCATGTTGTGCATGGCCCCGGTGCGGTAGTTCACATGGGTGAGCATGAGCACCGCCACATCGGCTTGCAAGGCAGCTGCGATCTCATCGGCTTCGACCAGTTGCAGGGTGTAGCCGCGTTCTTTGCACAAGGCCTCTGCGATGTAAAGGTCAGTCGGGAAGTTGCTGCGTTCGCTGACGATTTTGGTTTTGTGCGGGTGGTCGGCCTTGGCGATGTGCAGCGCTGCGGCCAATACTTTGAACAGGTTGATCGAGGTGCTGTCCGCCGCGATCACTTCGCCCGGCTGGGCACCGATGACGCGGGCAATCTTGTCGCCCACGCGCTGGGGCAGGGTGAACCAGCCTGCGGTGTTCCAGCTTTTGATCAGGTCGGTGCCCCATTCGTGCGTGACAGCATGGGCCACGCGGGCAGGGACGGTTTTGGGCAGTACGCCCAGCGAGTTGCCGTCCAGGTAAATCACGCCAGCGGGCAGGTCAAATTGATCACGCAGGCTGCGCAGCGGGTCTTGCGCGTCCAGCAGTTCGCAGTCTTGCAAGGTGGGGGTGAGGTTCATCATGGGGGTATCTTTCAAGGGGTGTTCAAAGTTCGCGCAAGACCGCACGCACTGGGCTGGCGTCGGCGGTCATGAGTTTGAGGGGCAGGGCGATCAGTTCGTAATCGCCTTCGGGCACGTTGTCGAGCAGCAGGTTTTCCAACACGCGCAAACCGCGCTGCCGAATCGCTTGGTGGCTGGGCAAGGCTTTGCTGTCGGCCGGGTCGATGCTGGCGCTGTCGGTGCCGATCAGCATCACGCCCAAGTCGGCCAGGTGCTGTACGCAGGCGGGGTCAAAGCCGGTGAGCTGGTTGTCAAACTGCGCCAGCGGAAACTGGCGGTAGGTGCGCACCAGCAGCCGCTCGGGCACGTCGTTCAGGGCGTGTTGCAAGTGGGCGATGGTGATCAAGGGGCCAGCGTCCAGTGCGTGGATGACGCGGCAGCGGCCCAGAAAGGGCAGCAGGTCCAAAGCGCCCACCGCCGCGCCTTGCGGGTCGTAGTGCAGCGGGGCATCGGCATGTGCGCCCACATGGGGCGACAAAGTGATGGCGCTCACGTTCACGGGGCAGGTGTCCGACAGCGTGGTCGCCCATTGCTGGGTGTAAGGCGTGTCGCCCGGAAACACCGGGCTTTGCGCATCAACAGGTGGGGAGATGTCCCAAAGTTTTTTCATGGTGTGCGAAGGTAGCACCCCACAAAAAACCGTGGTGTCGGTTATTTCCAACACCCGTGAAAAAGACTTCAGACGTTCAGCGCAGGCAGGCCGTGGCGGCGACGCGCTTGCTCGCAAGCGGGGCTGCCTTCTTCAAATTCACGACAAGGCGAGGGACGCCATTCGTAAATGCCGCAAATCGCTTTTTCGCCGGTTTTGCCATAGAGCGCGGCGCAGCGCGGCGGGCTGTGGTCGGTGCCGCGCATGCGGCAGGTGTGCTCAGTGATGGGCGAGGCCAGTCCGGCAGGCACATCGCCGCCGCCTTCTTCGTATTCGTACACGGAAAAATCCACCCGAAAACTCACGCAGCAAGCGCCGCAGGTGGTGCAGTGGGACATGGGGTGAAAAGGGGAATAGACCCCGGATCAAGTCCGGGGTAACGAATCAAGCCTGGACGCGGCCCAACAGCAAAAACTCCATGAGCGCCTTTTGCACATGCATGCGGTTTTCGGCTTCGTCCCAGACCACCGACTGCGGGCCGTCGATGACTTCGGCGCTGACTTCTTCGCCCCGGTGCGCAGGCAGGCAGTGCATGAACAGGGCGTCGGGCTTGGCCACTTGCATCATGGCTTCGTCCACGCACCAGTTGGCAAAGGCTTTTTTACGCGCTTCGTTCTCGGCTTCGTAGCCCATGCTGGTCCACACGTCGGTGGTGACCAAGTCGGCATCACGGCAGGCGTCTTGCGGGTTTTGGAAGATTTTGTAGCAGTCGGCGCTGCGCAAACCGGCCACAGCCTGGTCCACTTCGTAGCCGCTGGGCGTGCTCAGGTGCACCGTGAAACCCAGTAATTCGGCGGCTTGCAGCCAGGTGTTGGCCATGTTGTTGCCGTCGCCCACCCAAGCCACCACTTTGCCCTTCAGGTAAGACGGGTCCGGTTGGCCCTGGGCGTCCAGGCCCCGGTGCTCCAGCAGGGTGAACAGGTCGGCCAGAATTTGGCAGGGGTGAAACTCGTTGGTCAGGCCGTTGATGACGGGCACGCGCGAGTGCGAGGCAAAGCGCTCGATCTTGTCTTGGCCGTAGGTGCGGATCATGACGATGTCGGTCATGCGGCTGATCACGCGGGCGCTGTCTTCGATGGGCTCGGAGCGGCCCAGCTGGCTGTCGCCAGTGGTCAGGTGCACCACCGAGCCGCCCAGCTGGTACATGCCGGCCTCAAAGCTCACACGCGTGCGGGTGCTGGCTTTTTCAAAAATCATGGCCAGCGTGCGGTCGGCCAGCGGGTGGTACTTTTCGTAAGCCTTGAACTTGCGCTTGATCTCGGCAGCGCGTGCAAACACATGCGCGTACTCTTCGGCGCTCAGGTCGGTGAACTGCAGGTAGTGCCGCACAGGCACGGGTGGGGTCAGGCTCATGGGGTTTCTGCCAAAAAGGTGGTGATCAGGGGCACCAAAATCGCGACCACTTCGTCGGCTTCGGCCTCGGTCATGATGAGCGGCGGCACCAGGCGGATCACGCTGTCGGCCGTCACGCTCAGCAGCAGACCGGCTTCGGCGGCGCGGCTCCAGATCGGGCCGCAGGGGCGGTCGAGTTCAATGCCCAGCATCAAGCCCTGGCCACGCACTTCTTTCACGCCCGGCACGCCCGCCAGAGCCTTGTCCAGCGCACCACGCAGATGTGCACCGACTTTGGCCGCATTGGCCATCAGGCCGTCTTTTTCCATGATGCGGATGGTCTCGACCCCGGCGCGCATGGCCAGTGGGTTGCCGCCAAAAGTGGTGCCGTGGTTGCCGGGCTGGAAGATGTGGGCGGCTTTGGGACCGGCCACCACCGCGCCAATCGGCACGCCCGAGCCCAGGCCCTTGGCCAGGGGCATCACGTCGGGCACGATGCCCGCCCACTGGTGGGCAAACCATTTGCCGGTGCGGCCCATGCCGCACTGCACCTCGTCGATCATCATCAGCCAGTCTTTTTGGTCGCACAGGGCGCGCACTTGCTGCAGGTATTCGATGCGCATCGGGTTGATGCCGCCTTCGCCCTGGATGGTTTCCATGAACACCGCCACCACATTCGGGTTGCCTTCGGTGGCTTTTTTCAGGGCTTCGATGTCGTTGACCGGCACGCGCACAAAGCCCTCCAACATGGGGCCAAAGCCTGTTTTGAGCTTCTCGTTGGCCGTGGCGCTCAGCGTAGCGATGCTGCGGCCATGGAAGGCTTTTTCGTAAACCACGATTTCGGGTTTGTCGATGCCTTTGTCGTGGCCGTATTTGCGCGCCAGTTTGATGGCCGCTTCGTTGGCCTCAAGCCCCGTGCAGCAGAAAAACACATTGGTCATGCCCGACAACTCGACCAGCTTGGCCGCCAGCACTTCGGCGTTGGGCACATGGAAGTAGTTGCAGCTGTGGATCATTTTGGCCAATTGATCTTGCAGCGCAGGCACCAAATCGGGGTGGTTGTGGCCCAAGGTGTTCACCGCAATGCCGGCCAAAGCGTCCAGATAGGACTTGCCATTGACGTCCCAAACTCGGCAACCTTGACCATGGCTGAGTGCGATGGGCAGTCGGCCATAGGTGTTCATGGTGTGCGGTGAGGCGGCTTCAATGAAAGCGGACATGCGTGAACTCCTGAAATAAAAATCGGCCCAACGAAGAGGGGCCGCTGAAAGCAGATTTTAGAGGCAGAAATACCCGGCAGGTTCAGGACTTGTCAACTTCGCTTTTGCGGGTGAGCGAGCGGTTTCAAGTCTTATATAAGATAGAATATTCGGGTAAACCAGTGGTCGGCGATCCCGAGCTCTGGACTCCACTGATTCACACCTCTATCCGATGGTCTCCAACACTGCCAAAGAAGTCTTTATCCAAGGGGTCACCGAGGACGGCAAGACCTTTCGGCCCAGCGACTGGGCCGAGCGTTTGGCAGGCGTCATGAGCCCCTTTCGCCCGGGCGGCGCCACACCGGGCAGCCACCTCAGTTATTCACCCTGGTGCATTCCCACCACCTTGGGGGGCGTCAAATGCGTGGTGGTGCACCGCGATTTGCGCGACTACAACGTCATGGCCTGGGACTTTGTCATGAATTTCGCCCGCGACAATGGCTTGCAAGTGGTCGAAGCTTGCTTGTTGCCCGATCTGTCCTGATGCCGGCCGACCATGAAAAAACCGCCCGAAGGCGGTTTTTTTTGTTTCGCTGACAGCGCACCCGTTTCAAACGGCGGCCAATGAGGTTTGGCCGGGCTGTTGATCTTTATAAGCGGATCAGGCGGCTGGGGCTGCAAGAGCCAAAGTCTTGACTTTGGCGCTCAGGCGGCTCTTGTCACGAGCAGCCTTGTTTTTGTGGAAGATGCCTTTGTCGGCAATGATGTCCACCACGGTTTGCATTTTGGCAAACAATTCAGTGGCTTTGGTCTTGTCGCCAGCTGCAACGGCTTTTTCGACGTTCTTCACAGCAGTGCGGTATTTCGAGCGCAGCGAAGAGTTCGCGGCGTTGATTTTGACGTCTTGACGGACGCGTTTACGACCGGAAGCAAGACGGGGGTTTTTCTTTTTGGGTTTAGCGGATGCCATATTTATGTTCTTTCAATGTCTGAGGATGTTGTCAAGCGAACCCGGCATTCTAGCAGATGCTCTGCAGTCCCCAGCTGCGTTTTAGACCCCAGCATCAAGGCTGGGCATGCACCCAGCGCGAGCCCCGTCCTGAACCGTACAACTGATATGCCCTTGATCGCCCTTGGATGACTGCTTTTGCGCTGCCAAGAGGTCGCTACACTCCTGCACTGTGAGCCTTTTACGATCTGCTTCTGTTGTGTCCATATTGACCCTGGCCTCTCGGGTCACAGGGTTGGTGCGCGAGTTGCTCATGGCTTCGATGTTTGGGGCCAGTGCCTTGACCGATGCCTTCAATGTGGCCTTTCGAATTCCCAATTTGTTTCGTCGTTTGTTCGCAGAAGGGGCATTCAGCCAGGCTTTTGTGCCGGTGTTGGCCGCCACGCGGGCCCAACATGGTGACGAGGCCACAAAGGAAGTGATCGACAGTGTTGCCACGGCCTTGGCGTGGTCGGTGCTGGCTTTGTCTTTGCTGGGGGTGTTGGCCTCGCCTTGGCTGGTGTGGGCCTTGGCCAGTGGTTTGCAGCAAGATGCACGGGGTTACAACGCGGCCGTGAACATGACGCGCTGGATGTTCCCCTACATCGCTTTCATGTCCATGGTGGCTTTGTCGGCAGGTATCTTGAACACATGGAAGCGCTTTGCTGTGCCTGCGGCCACGCCTGTGCTGCTCAACGTCAGTGTGATCGCTGCAGCTTGGCTGCTGGCTCCTTGGTTCAGTCGCCAGGGAATAGAGGCCATTTATGCCATGCCCGTGGGCGTGATGTTGGGGGGCTTTTTGCAGCTGGCGGTGCAAATACCCGCCTTGGCCCGATTGGGCTTGCTGCCCCGCATTGGCATTCGCCCGTCTGCCGTCAAAAGGGCTTGGACCAACCCTGCCACTTTGAACATCTTGCGCCTCATGGCCCCCGCTTTGTTGGGGGTGGGGGTGGCCCAGATTTCTTTGCTCATCAACACGCAAATTGCCTCGCACCTGGCCCCGGGCAGTGTGAGTTGGTTGACCTATGCGGATCGCCTGATGGAGTTTCCGACCGCCATTTTGGGCGTGGCGCTGGGGGTGGTGTTGATGCCGCAGTTGGCCGCAGCCAAAGCCACGGGCGATACCGATCGGTATGCGGCCATGCTGGACTGGGGGTTGCGGCTGGTGTTGCTGCTGGCCCTGCCTTGTGCAGCGGCCTTGCTGGTGTTTTCTCAACCGCTGGTGTCGGTGCTCTACCACTATGGCGCGTTCACCGACAAGGATGTGCAACAAACCACCTTGGCTTTGACGGGCTACGGTGTGGGCTTGCTGGGCTTGGTGGCCATCAAGGTGCTTGCGCCGGGGTATTACGCCAGTCAGGACATCCGCACACCTGTGCGTATTGCCGTGGTGGTGCTGGTGCTCACCCAAATTTTGAACGTGGTGTTGGTGCCCTATCTGGCCCATGCCGGGCTGGCGCTGTCCATTGGTTTGGGGGCTTTGGTCAACGCCTTGTGGTTGCTGCTGGGTTTGCTGCGCCGGGGCAGTTACACACCTCAGCCAGGTTGGTGGCGTTTTGCGTTCCAGGTGCTGCTGGCAACGGCCTTGCTGTCGGCGCTGTTGGGCTTGGCGGCCCATCACCTGCCTTGGGTGGCCATGCGCCAAGAAGCTTGGCTGCGCATCGCTTGGATGTTGGGCATTTTGGTGTGCTCGGCCCTTCTTTATTTTGGTGTCTTGTGGGCCACGGGTGTGCGTCTCAAGGCCTTTCTCAAACGGTGACTGGCTTTCGGAATTGACATGCTTTTGAATTTATCACCGCCGACTCCGCTCAGCTACTTTGCCAGTCTGGTGCAAAGCGATGAGCATTTTCCTTTGCTCGAGGCTGCAGCCAGTTTGGCTCAGGACGAAGAACCCACTTTGGATGTGCAGCATGTGCTGGACGATGTGGAGCGCTTGCTCAGGCGGGTTCAGGCACGTTTGCCAGAAGATGCCGATGACTTGACCCAGTTGGCGATCTTGACCCAAGTCTTTTATCAAGACTTGGGTTTTGGGGTCAATGCCAATGACTATTACGCCCCTGAAAACAGCTACCTGAACGAGGTCCTGCGCACGCGCCGAGGGATTCCCATTTCTTTGGCCATCGTTTGGCTGGAATTGGCGCAGGCCCTGGGCTTACAGGCGCAGGGCATTTCGTTTCCCGGACACTTTTTGGTCAAAGTGAGCTTGGCGGGTGGTTTGGTGGTGCTGGACCCGCTCACGGGCAAATCGTTGGGGCTGGACAATTTGTCTGAACGCTTGAGCCCCTATCGCAGCCCGGCCGATCGTTCGGTGGCGGCGGACTTGGACGAGGGTGAGACGCCTTTGGGGCTTTATTTGCAAGCCTGCCCAGAGCGCGACATTTTGGCGCGGATGCTGCGCAACTTGAAAGAGATTTTCAGGTCACAAGAAGACTGGCCCCGCATGCTGCAGGTGATGGACCGTTTGGTGGTTTTGTTGCCCGAGTACTGGGCCGAGCGACGCGACCGGGGCCTGGTGCATGCCGAGCTGGGCCATGTTCACGAGGCCTTGCAGGACTTGAGGCTGTATCTGGAGGCCGTGCCTTCAGGGCCCGACACCGTGGCGCTGAGAAACCGCGTGAGCGAGCTGTCGGAGCTTTGAAGGGGTTGCGAGGCCCAAAAGACGAGGACCTGGGGCCCTGCTCAGGGCCTCAAGTCCTTTGGAAAGTCCGCTGCGCTCAGGCCACCAGCACCTGGGCTCCATCGCCTTGGGCTGCAATGCGGCCAATGGTGAACACTTGTTCGCCGGCATCACGCAGGGTTTGTGCACAGGCCTCGGCTTGAGCGGCTTCAATGACGACCACCATGCCGATGCCATTGTTGAAGGTGCGGTTCATTTCGATGTCGTCAATGCCGGCGGTTGTTTGCAGCCAGGCAAACAATTCGGTCTGTGGCCAGCTGCCTTTTTGCAGGTGAGCGGCCAGGCCATCGGGCAGCACGCGGGGAATGTTTTCAAGCAAGCCGCCGCCCGTGATGTGGGCCAATGCCTTGATGGGGTGCGCCGCCAAAGCAGCCAAGACATTCAGAACGTACAGGCGGGTGGGCTCCATCAGGGCTTGTTTGAAGGGCTTGCCGTCCAGGGTTGCGGGGGCGTTGCTGCCCGCGCGTTCAATGCACTTGCGCACCAGTGAAAAGCCATTTGAGTGCACGCCACTCGAAGCCAAACCCAGCACCACGTCACCCACTTGGACATTTTGTCCCGTCAGGATTTTGGATTTTTCGACCGCACCGACCGCAAAACCGGCCAGATCGTATTCGCCAGCGGGGTACATGCCGGGCATTTCGGCCGTTTCGCCGCCGATCAAGGCGCAGCCCGACAGTTCGCAGCCTTTGGCGATGCCGCCGACCACCGCCGCTGCCGTGTCCACGTCCAGCTTGCCGCAGGCAAAGTAGTCCAAAAAGAACAGGGGCTCGGCGCCTTGCACCAGCACGTCGTTCACGCTCATGGCCACCAGGTCGATGCCCACGGTGTCGTGCATGTTCCATTCAAACGCCAGCTTGAGCTTGGTGCCTACGCCATCGGTGCCACTGACCAGCACGGGTTCTTTGTAGCGTTTGGGCACTTCAAACAGGGCACCAAAACCGCCGATGCCCGCCAACACGCCTTCGCGCATGGTTTTTTTGGCCAGGGGTTTGATGCGCTCGACCAGCGCGTCGCCCGCAACAATGTCGACGCCGGCGTCTTTGTAGGAAAGAGGAGTTTGACTCATGGTTTTGACCCGAAAGGGTAGGTAATTGGATTACGAAGGGCCAATAAACGGGCTGGCAGACTAAAATGAAAGCTTATTTTAAGGGTTGACCCTGACCGCTGGAGGTCAGTCACCGCAAATGTTGAGACTCACTTGCAAGCACCTCTGCCTTTTTTGATGACCCGTTTGGCCGCATGGCTGGGTGTGTCTTTGGTCGCTGTCATTGTTTTTTGGCTGCTTGCGCCTGTTTTGGCCCCCTTTGTGGTGGCGGGGGTGATGGCTTATGTCTTGCACCCTTTGGTGCTCCGCTTGGACAAGCTCACCCGGGGGCGTTTGCCCAATGCCTTGGCGGTGGTGCTGGTGGAGTTCATGGCCATCTTGCTGGTCTTGGGTGTTTTGCTCATGCTGGTGCCCATTTTGGTGCGCGAATGGCCTTTGCTTCAGCAGCAGTTGCCCTTGTTGCTCGACCGTCTGGTGGAGTTCATCAACCCCTTGTTGGCCCAGTTGGGCTTGAATGTGTCGCTGGATTTGCGAGACTTGAAATCTCAATTGGTCGCCTACCTCAGCGCCAACCGCGATGACTGGTGGGCCCCGCTCATGTCCTCGCTCAAATTGGGCGGCAGTGCCGCTTTGGCTTTTTTGGGTTATGCGGTGTTGGTTCCGGTGGCGCTTTTTTACATGCTCAATGACTGGACCCGTTTGGTGAACATGTTGCTCGAATTGGTGCCCCCGGCATGGCGTGGCGGCTTTGACAGCTTCATGCACGACAGTGATTTGGTCTTGGGCGAGTATTTGCGAGGGCAATTGCTGGTGATGCTGGCTTTGGCTCTTTTTTATGCGGTGGGGCTGAGTTTGTTTGGCCTTGAATTGGCTTTGCCCATTGGGGTGTTCACCGGCTTGGCGGTGTTTGTGCCTTATTTGGGTTTTGGTTTGGGTTTGTTGCTGGCTTTGCTGGCCGGTTTGCTCCAGTTCGCCTCAGCGCAGGCGGTGTTGATGGTGGCGGTGGTGTTTGGCTTGGGGCAATTGATTGAGAGTTTTGTCCTCACGCCCAGACTGGTGGGTGAGCGCATTGGCTTGCATCCCTTGGCGGTTATTTTGGCTTTGATGGCCTTTGGTCAGGTGATGGGGTTTGTGGGGGTGTTGATCGCTTTGCCCGCCAGTGCGGTGTTGTTGGTGGCGCTGCGTCGTTTGCGCCACCGGTATCTGAACAGTGATTTGTACCAAAAGAGCGGTTCTGGCTTGGACGAACAAGGGTCGGACAGACCATGAAGCAGTTGGCTTTGGACATTGGTTTCGCGTCAACACCCACGCTGGACAATTTTTTTGCTGGGCCCAATGCGGCCGCATTGAGCCATTTGCGTTTATGGACAGACTCGGCCAGCCGCTCGCCAGTGCCCAGCTATTTGTGGGGTGAAAGTGGTTCGGGCAAAACCCATTTGCTGCACGCTGTGCATCATGCCTTGCAAGAGCAGGGCGCGCAGGTGGGGTGGCTTGATGCCCACACCATGGACCCGCCCGAGTTCAACGACGACTGGGCCGCTGTGCTGATGGACGATGTGCACCTGTACAACGCCGAGCAGCAGCACACCGCCTTCAATTGGTTCGTCAATGCCTTGACCCCCCGAAGCGGCACGCCGCGTTGGGTGTTGGCTGCAGGGGCTTTGCCACCAGCCGACCTGAAACTGCGTGACGACTTGCGCAGCCGCCTGGGCTGGGGACACATTGAAGCGCTGCAAGTACTGGGTGAGCCTGAACGCCGCGCTGTGCTGCGCCAAGAGGCCGACACCCGAGGCTTGTTTTTGAGCGATGAAGTCATGTCCTACATGCTCAAGCGCTTTTCGCGTGATCTGGGCAGCTTGATGCAGTTGCTCGACCACTTGGACCACTACGCCTTGCAAACCCAACGCGCCCTGACCATTCCGTTGGTGCGTGCGATGCTGGAGAACGAATGAAACTTGCGCTGTTTGACCTGGACCACACTTTATTGCCGCTGGACTCTGACCACAGTTGGGGTGTGTTCACGACCGAGTTGGGCTGGAATGACCCGGTGGCGTTCAACCAGCGCAACGACGAGTTCTACGCGCATTACCAAGCGGGCACACTCGACATTCACGAGTACGTGCGATTTGCGACCCGCGCTGCTCTGGAAAAAGGGGCCACTGAGGCGGCCCATGCCCATGCCCGTTACATGGATGAAGTGATCCGCCCGCGCATCACGCCCGAGGCGCTGGCGCTGGTACGATCGCACCAGCACGCGGGGGACACGGTCATGATCGTGACCGCTACCAACGAATTTGTGACCCGCCCGATTGCCCAGGCCTTTGGGGTGAGCGAATTGATCGCGGTGGAACTTGAGCGTGATGTCAGCGGCTGGATCACGGGCGAGATCCGGGGGATTCCGTCATTTCGGGACGGTAAAGTGACCCGGGTGGCCCAGTGGCTGAGCCAGCAAGGGCTGGATTGGGTGGACGCAGAAATCACGTTCTATTCAGACTCCATGAACGACCTGCCCCTTTTGGAAAAAGCCCACCATCCGGTGGCAACGAACCCTGACGCTCGGTTGCGTCAACTGGCCACAGAGCGTGGCTGGCGCATCCTCGAACTTTTTCAAGAATGATCAAACAATTCATCGACAAGCTGATGGGCAAAGGCCCCAAAAGCAACAAACCCCATTTTGGCCGCCGTACCGAGGTGCCTGCTTCGGTGCACGGCATCGACCCCAGCTTGGTGGACGAACGCGCCATCAACGTGACGCGCACACTGCAACAAGCCGGATACGAGGCTTATGTGGTGGGCGGTGCGGTGCGTGACTTGCTGCTGGGGCTGCGTCCCAAAGATTTTGATGTGGCCACCAACGCCACGCCCGAGCAGGTCAAGGGCCTGTTTCGCCGTGCTTTCATCATCGGTCGTCGTTTTCGCATCGTGCATGTGGTGTACGGCCGGGGGCGCGACAACGAGGTGATCGAAGTCTCGACCTTCCGTGCCCACCTGGACAACGCGGCGGCCGAACAAGTCAAAGGCAATGAGCGCACCAGCAAACGTCAGCTCGAAGGCATGCAGCATGCGGTCGACTCCAGCGGTCGGGTGCTGCGCGACAACGTCTGGGGCCCACAGGACGAGGACGCCACGCGCCGCGATTTCACTGTCAATGCCATGTACTACGACCCCGAGTCGCAAATCGTGGTGGATTACCACGGGGGCATACAGGATTCCAAAAAACGGGTGTTGCGCATGATTGGCGACCCGGTGGCGCGGTACCGCGAAGACCCGGTGCGCATCATCCGTGCCGTGCGCTTTGCGGCCAAGCTCAGCCCGCTGGGTTTCAAACTCGAGGCCAAAACCGCCAAACCGCTGGTTCAGGCCAGTGCTTTGTTGGCCGATGTGCCCCAAAGCCGGTTGTTTGATGAAATGTTGAAGTTGCTGCAGACAGGCCATGCACTGGCCTCCATTGAGCAACTCAAGGGCTTGGGTCTGGCCACCGGCATTTACCCTTTGCTGGATGTGGTGGTGGAGCGTGCCGACAGTGCCTTTGTGCAAGTGGCCTTGGCCGACACCGACCGCCGTGTGGGCGAAGGCAAACCCGTGGCCCCCAGCTTTTTGCTCGCTTGTGTGTTGTGGGCCGATGTGCGTGATGCCTGGGCCGCCCGACTGGCCCGCAAGGAACACCCGCACCCGGCTTTGCAAGACGCGATCGACGAGGTGTTTGAGGCCCGCATTGGTGACGTGTCCGGTCGCGGCAAGCTGGCCGCTGACATGCGCGAGATCTGGATGATGCAGCCGCGCTTTGAAAAACGGGTGGGCAGCACGCCCTTTGGCTTGGTCGAGCAGCCACGCTTTCGCGCGGGCTTTGACTTTTTGCGTCTGCGGGCAGACATCGAAGAAGTGGATGTGCGCCTGGCCGACTGGTGGCAAGAGTTCAGCATGGCCAGTGATTCAGAGCGCGAAGACCTGGTGCAAGCCGCCAAGGTCGAGCAGCAAGCCTTGCTGGCGGCCAAGCCCCGCGTTCGCAGGGCACCCCGCCCCGAAGGTGCACCTGCGCCAGCCGAGAGCCGCCCTGCTGCCGAGGCTGACAGCGGTGACGATGCAGCTGCCAAAAAACGCCGCCGCCGTCGCCGCAAGCCCGGTGCTGCAGGCGATCAGGCGGGTGACGGCGGCAGCGCCGCTTGAATCTGTGAGCTGAAAGCAGGCAGGGGTGATCTTGCGAGACCCAGTCACCGCCTACGTGGCCTTGGGGGCCAATTTGGGCGATGCCCGCGCGGCTGTGCTGCAGGCCTTTGACGCATTGGCCTGTTTGCCCGGTACGCAAGTCACGGGCCGCTCAGCGCTGTACCGCACAGCGCCCCACGAAGCCCAAGGGCCCGACTTCATCAACGCGGTGGCCCGCATTCACACGTGTTTGATGGCCCCTGATGTGCTGAACGCCTTGCAAGCCATTGAGCACCAGGCCGGTCGTTTGCGACCCTATGTGAATGCCCCACGCAGCTTGGACCTGGACCTGCTGTTTTATGGCGATGCCTGCATGCACAGCCCTCGCTTGACGCTGCCCCACCCGCGTTGGCGCGAACGGGCCTTTGTGCTGGTCCCCTTGGCCGATGTGTGGCCACAAGGTGTGGGGCCTGAGGACTTGGCGCGAGTGGCGGGTCAGGCCATCGAGCGTGATGGAGTGGCACCCCAATGACTTTTTTCACCAGCTTGCCCGTGTCGCTGCAGACCCTCTTGCTTTTGCTGGCCAGCAACGTGTTCATGACTTTTGCCTGGTATGGGCACCTGCGCAACATGGCCACAGCCCCGTGGTATGCCGCCGCCTTGGTGAGTTGGGGCATTGCCCTGTTTGAATACCTGTTGCAGGTGCCAGCCAACCGCATTGGTTACACGCAGTTCAGCGTGGCGCAGCTCAAGATCATGCAAGAAGTCATCACCTTGAGTGTTTTTGTCCCTTTTGCGGTCTTTTATCTTGAAGAGCCCCTCAAGCTGGACTATTTGTGGGCGGCTTTGTGCATGGTGGGTGCGGTTTATTTCATTTTCAGAAGTCACTGATTTGTGGGGCCTCAATTCCTGTATTTCGTACGGTTAAACTCAGCAATGTCACGCCTTTGTCACATTTGACCTTGTACCGTTTTCAGGAGCTCTTCCATGCTGTTTGGCAAATTGCTGCCCAAAGAAGGCAACTTCTTCGAACTCTTCAACCAACATGCGGACCGCATTGTCGAGGCGGCTCGGGCCTTCTCCAATTTGGTGGCCAATTACAACGATGTGCACCTGCGCGAAAAGTACAACCGCGATGTGGACAACGCCGAGCATGCCGCTGACCGTGTGACCCAGGAAGTCAACCGCCTGATCCACACAACCTTCATTACCCCCATCGACCGCGAGCAAATCCACGCCCTCATCAACTTGATGGACGACGTGGCCGACCTGATCCAGGACTCTGCTGAAACCATGGCGCTGTATGACGTGCGCCACATGACCGAAGAAATCACCCGTTTGACAGATTTGTCCGTTCGCTGCTGCGAGCGGGTGCAACATGCGGTCAAGTTGCTGTCCAAAATTGGTGAGCCGTCGGTGGCCGAGGCCGCCTTGAAGACCTGCGAAGAAATTGACCGCCTGGAGTCTGACGCCGACCGCGTGATGCGCAGCGCCATGAGCAAACTCTTCCGCGATGAACCCGATGTGCGCGAGCTCATCAAGCTCAAAGCCATTTACGAATTGCTGGAAACCATCACCGACAAGTGTGAAGACGTGGCCAACCAGATCGAGGGCATCGTCCTCGAAAACTCCTGATCTGTCGCGGGAATCCTGACTATGGAAACCGTACAAGCGGCCCTGTGGGTGGTGATCTTGCTGGTCGCCCTGGCCCTGATTTTTGACTTCATGAACGGCTTTCATGATGCGGCCAACTCCATTGCAACGGTGGTCTCCACGGGGGTGCTCAAGCCGGGGCAGGCGGTGGTGTTTGCTGCCTTCTTCAACTTCATCGCCATTTTTGTTTTTCACTTGAGCGTGGCCGCCACCGTGGGCAAAGGCATCGTGCAACCCGGTGTGGTCGACACGCATGTGGTGTTTGGTGCGCTGGTGGGGGCCATCACCTGGAACGTGATCACCTGGTATTACGGCATCCCCAGCAGCTCATCGCACGCCCTGATCGGCGGCATTGTGGGCGCCGTCATCGCCAAAGCCGGGGCAGGGGCCTTGATTTCAACGGGCATCATGAAAACCGTGGCCTTCATTTTTGTATCGCCTTTGCTCGGCTTTTTGCTGGGTTCCCTGATGATGGTGGCCGTGGCTCACCTCTTCAGGCGTGCCCGGCCGTCCAAGGTGGACAAGTGGTTCCGTCGCTTGCAGCTGGTGTCTGCCGGGGCCTACAGTCTGGGGCATGGCGGCAACGATGCGCAAAAAACCATCGGCATCATCTGGTTGCTGTTGATTTCCACGGGCTATGCCACCACGGCTGATGCTTCGCCCCCGGGTTGGGTCATCGTGAGTTGCTACTTGGCGATTGGTTTGGGCACCATGTTTGGCGGCTGGCGCATCGTCAAGACCATGGGTCAGAAAATCACCAAGCTCAAACCTGTGGGCGGCTTTTGTGCCGAAACGGGCGGTGCCATGACCTTGTTTTTGGCCACCACACTGGGTATTCCGGTGTCGACCACCCACACCATCACAGGGGCCATTGTGGGCGTGGGCTCTACCCAGCGGGCCAGCGCCGTGCGCTGGGGTGTGGCGGGCAACATTGTGTGGGCATGGGTCTTGACCATTCCGGCCAGTGCTTTTGTGGCCGCCTTGGCCTACTGGGTGAGTTTCCGGGTCTTTGATTGATTGCACGAGCGTGCAGCTGCTCGGCTGTTTTTGAGAAAGCCGCCCGAATGCACCGATCGGGCGGCTTTTTTCATTGGCTGATCAGGCGGGCCGCTTCGATCTGGTATTCAAAATAACGCTGAAAGCTGAACACCAGGCTGGCCATCAACACGGTGGTGCCCAAAAGCAAGGCCACTGCGATGCCAATGATCGTGCCCCAGTGGGTGCGGCCAGCTGGGTGGAGTGCTTCACTTTGGGGGTTGAATTTGGCATTCCATTTTTCAACTGAAGTCAGGCCATAAACAATCGCGTTCAAAGCGCAGCCGGCCATGGTGAAGCCCAGCAAAGGAATCAGCATCCAGCTGAGTGTGTCGTCCTGGCCAAATTGCTGCACACGCTCCAGCCCATAAAACCCCAAAGCGGTGGGAATGGGCAGCAACCAGCCCAGCATGTCGCTGAAACCATAAAGGTAAAAGCGGTGCAGCCCCAAGGGGCCGGTAAAAAAAGTCAACCAAGTGGCAATTGTTTTGTTTTTCATGGGGCTGATTATTGCGGAGCCGTGCTGTCGCCAGCGCCCAAAGGCTTTTCCATCATCACAATATCAAGCCAGCGCCCAAACTTCCAGCCGCAGGACTTGAGCACGCCGACGTGGCTGAAACCCAAGGCGGTGTGCACACCGATGGACCCCGCATTGGCCGAGTCACCGATAACAGCCAAAAACTTGCGCACCCCTGCGCGTTCGGCTTGGGCGCACAACTCGGCCAACAAAGCTTTGCCCATGCCCTTGCGGTGGGCGTCTGGGGCCAGGTAAATCGAGTCTTCGGCACAAAATCGGTAAGCCGCACGGGGCTTGAACACATTGCAATACGCAAAACCCATCAGGCGGCCTCCCTCTTCGATCACCAGATACGGAAAACCCTTGGACAGCACCTCGGCGCGGCGACTGGCCATGTCGGCCTCGGTTGGCGGATCGATCTCGAAGGTGCCTGTGCTGTTGAGCACATGGTGGCGGTAAATGGCGGTGATGGCCGCGACATCTTCGTCACGGCTGGGTCGGATGAGTGGCAAGTCAAGGCTCCCGTTGTATAATGGTGGGCTTTTCAGTGTGTCACTGGCCGGGTGGCCAGTTGCGTGTCTCAAACGCTGAAAGAAAACGGGCTTCCCAGCATTTGTTCTGGAGAAACCCAACCACCCAAGGATAAATCATGGTTGTTATTCGTTTGAACCGCGGCGGCTCTAAAGCACGTCCTTTCTTCAACATCGTCGTCGCCGACAAGCGCGTGCGTCGCGATGGTCGCTTCCTCGAGCGCATCGGTTTCTACAACCCCACAGCCAAAGGCGGCGAAGAAGGTCTGCGCATTGCACAAGACCGCCTGACTTACTGGCAAGGCGTTGGTGCTCAAGCTTCCCCCACTGTCGAACGCCTGATCCGTCAAGCTGGCAAAGCTGCTGCCTGATCGGCTGATGTTGGTGATGCGACCCCCATTAGAGACGGCGGCTCTGCCCGCTGACGCGATTGAGGTTGGACGCATTGCCGATGCTTGGGGCATCAAAGGCTGGTTCAAGGTCTTGCCCCACAGCGCCTCGCCCGAGGCGCTTTTTTCTTCCAAGCGCTGGTTTTTGTTGCCGCCCGATCGGCCCATGAAACCCAAGCGGCCCACGGAAGCTGCTGCCGCCAAGTCTGAGGCTGCCGCATGGACAGAACCTTTGCTGCTGCTTATCAAAGAGTCCAAAGACCATTCCGACACCATCGTGGCCACTGCCCACGACATCAACGACCGCAATGCCGCAGAGGCTTTGCGTGGCGCACGCATTTTTGTGCCCCGTTCAAGTTTTCCCACTGCGGCCGACGGCGAGTATTACTGGGTCGATCTGATCGGACTGCAAGTGCTCAACCGCGAAGGTGTGAATTTGGGTCAGGTGCGCGACCTCATGTCCACCGGCCCGCAAACGGTGCTGGTCATCGAAGATCATCCTGAGGTTGAAGGCGGTAAAGCTGTCGAGCGCATGATTCCTTTTGTGGCGGCTTTTGTTGATGGCGTTGATTTGCCAGGCAAGCGCATCACGGTCGACTGGCAGCCCGACTACTGAGCCGCCCCGGCCGTGGAGGGCCATCCCCATGCGCTTTGACATCATCACCCTGTTTCCCGAGCTGTTTGCACCGCTGTTGACCAGTGGCATCACACGCCGCGCTTACGAAAGTGGTTTGGTCGATGTGCGTTTGTGGAATCCCCGCGACCATGCCGAAGGCCATTACCGCCGGGTGGATGACCGGTCTTTTGGTGGTGGTCCGGGCATGGTTATGCTGGCCGAGCCCTTGTTCAAGTGCCTGATGGCCATTCGTGCTGAGCGACAAGAAGAGCAGCCCGCACCCTTGGTGTTGTTCTCACCGATTGGACAGGCGCTCAACCATACCGCTGTGGCGCAATGGTCAAACAGTGCTGGCGCTGTGCTGCTGTGCGGTCGCTACGAAGGCGTGGACCAGCGCTTCATTGACCACCATGTTGACCTGCAAATCAGTCTGGGTGACTTCGTGCTCTCGGGTGGCGAAATCGCGGCCATGGCTTTGCTGGACGCGGTGGCCCGTTTGCAGCCGGGCGTGCTCAATGACGAGGGCAGCCACCAACTCGACAGTTTCAATCCGGCGCTCGATGGTTTGCTCGATAGCCCCCATTACACCCGACCCGAAGTGTGGCAAGGCCATGCTGTTCCCGCGCCGTTGATGTCTGGCCACCATGCCAACATTGAACGCTGGCGACGTGAGCAAAGCCTGCGCCTGACGGCCTTGCACCGCCCTGAGCTGGTCGAGCAAGCCCGTGTGGCGGGCCGTCTTAGTCGTCAAGATGAAGCCTGCCTGAAGCTTCTTTGATGCACAGCAATGCCTCAAGGTGTTGCTAAGCCTTGTGAAAAAGTTATAATCAAAGGCTTTTCGATCCTCTACCCGCCGCGATTTGGCTCAGTCATGTTTCAAGCATGGCCTTTACAGCACAAAACGCCCCTTGTGTAGCGAGGCATGATCGGACGGAGTTCAAAAAATGAATTTGATTCAAACTCTTGAGCAGGAAGAAATTGCCCGTTTGGGTAAAGTGATTCCTGAATTTGCCCCCGGCGACACCGTGATCGTCAGCGTCAACGTGGTGGAAGGTGCGCGCAAGCGTGTCCAAGCTTACGAAGGTGTTGTGATCGCCAAGCGTAACCGTGGCCTGAACAGCGGCTTCACTGTGCGCAAGGTTTCCAGTGGCGAAGGCGTGGAGCGTACGTTCCAAACCTACAGCCCCGTGATCGCGAGCATCGAAGTCAAGCGTCGTGGTGATGTCCGCCGCGCCAAGCTGTACTACCTGCGTGACCGCAGCGGCAAGTCGGCACGTATCAAAGAAAAGTTGCCTCAGCGCAAAGCAGCTCCTGCTGCCAAAGCGTAAAGCCTTCTCGGCCATACAAAAAAACCGCCCGGGTTTGCGCCCAGGGCGGTTTTTTTGTGCCTTGTGCCATAGCACAGACTTTGTCTTGAACAAGCTGCACGGGCCCCATATGCGCAGCCCAAAAAAAAGCCTTGCATGGGCTGCAAGGCTTTCAAGTTTGGGCGACTCAGGGCCATATCAAGCCCAGAGCGCTAGAGGCGTCTGAACGCCCTGTCCATCAACCGCGCGTGATTTTCAGCACACGGGTGCCACCGCGCTTGGCAGGGCCTTCGCCTGCTGCATGGGGCTTGAAGTTGCTGGCACCAAACTGCTTGGGGCCGCGTGCAAACTTGTCGCCTGCACCTGCCGCGCCGCGTGGGGCAGGACGGGCGGCGTTGCGGTTGTCACCACCACGGTCTTCCCAGCGGCCACCTTGACGTGGACCGTCCTGGCGAGCGTCTTGGCGTGGGGCAGGGCGGCTGTCGCCCTTGTCCCAAGGGTGCGCAGGTGCGCCGCGCTGTTCAAAGCGATCACCACCGCGGTGCTCACCGCGTGGGGCGTCAAAACGGCCACCCTCTTTGCGGGCATCGAAGCGGGGTTCGCTGCGCTGCTCAAAGCGGGGCTGCTCGTCGCGGAAATTGCCACGCGGGGCGCGGTTGTCAAAGCCACCACCGTTGTCGCGGTCACGGTTGCCACCGAAGTCGCGGCCACCGGGGGCGGGACGGCCACCACGGAAACCACCGCCAGCATTGGCGTAGTTGCGCTCGCCACCAAAACGGTCACCGCCACGGCCCATGGGCTTGCGGGCTTCGGGCATGCGCACTTTGGGCTCGAGGCCTGGAATCACTTCGGCCTTGAAGGGCTGGCGTGTGTAGGACTCGATGTCACCGATTTTGCGGCGGTCACGGATTTCGGCAAAGGTCACAGCCAGGCCATCGCGGCCTGCACGGCCTGTGCGGCCAATGCGGTGGGTGTAGTCCTCGGCCTTCATCGGCAAGCCGAAATTGAAGACGTGGGTGATGGTGGGCACGTCGATGCCGCGTGCGGCCACGTCGGTGGCGACCAGGATCTGGACTTGCCCATTGCGCAGCGCCATCAGGCGGCGGTTGCGCATGCCCTGGCTCAGGGCGCCGTGCAGGGCCACAGCCGAGAAGCCGTCTTGCTGCAGGTCAGCGGCCAAGCCGTCGCACTCGATTTGGGTGCTGGAGAAAACGATGGCTTGGTCGATCGTGGCGTCACGCAACCAGTGGTCCAGCATCTGGCGCTTGTGTTGGGCGTTGTCGGCCCAGAACAGCACCTGCTTGATGTTGTTGTGCTTTTCCTGGGGGTTGTCGATCTGGATTTTCTGGACCGAAGAACCACCGTCGTGCATCACGCGCATGGCCAGTTGCTGAATGCGCGGCGCAAACGTGGCGCTGAACATCATGGTCTGGCGACGCTGGCTGGTCATGTCGTTGATGTCGGCCAAGTCGTCCGAGAAGCCCAGGTCAAGCATGCGGTCGGCTTCGTCCACCACCAAAAACTGCACTTGGTCCAGCTTGATCTGCATGGAGCGTTGCAGGTCGAGCAAACGGCCGGGGGTGGCCACGACCAGGTTGGCGTTTTGCAGCTTGGCAATTTGCAGCTGGTAAGGAATGCCGCCAACCACGTTGGCCACGCGCAGACCGCGTGTGTGCTTGACCAGCTCGATGGCGTCTTGTGCCACCTGTTGGGCCAATTCACGTGTAGGGCAAAGGATCAGGGCGCCGGGTGTTGGGGCCTTGAAGTTGCGTGGGTTGGTGGGGTCTTTGCGCTTGGCACGCTTGGGGGCGGGCTCGCCCTTGGCGGCAGCGTCGGCGCAGGCTTGTTCAAATTCAGCGCGTTCGGCGGCTTCTTGTTCGGCCATTTGCTGGATCAGCGTGTGCAGCACGGGCAACAAGAAGGCGGCGGTTTTGCCGCTGCCGGTTTGGCTGGAGACCATCAGGTCGGTGTAGCCATTGGACTTGCCGTCCTTGGAGCCGCCCGCAGTGGGCAGTGCCAAAGGAATGGCACGCAATTGCACGGCGGTGGGTTGGGTGTAACCCAGATCGGCCACGGCTTGCACCAGCTCAGGGGCCAGGCCCAGTTCGATGAAGCCATTGGGCACGTCGGCGACGGCTTCCACTTCTTCGGCTGCTTCAGTCGCGACTTCAGCGGCTGGCTCGGGGGTGATTTCGGCTGCAGCGGCGGCCATGATTTCGAGGGCCAAGTTGCTTGCTGCAGCTTGTGCAGTCGACTCGGTGGCCATGGATGTGATTTCGGCAGGCGACAAGTCGCTCTGCACTGGGTTCAAAGTGTCAGTCATGTGTGTATAAAAAACTCGCACGGAACAACGACCGCCAACAGAAAGCTGTTGCATAAGGTCTTAGCACCGCAAGGTTGAAAAAACATCAACCATCAAACGGTGCTCGCGAGGGCGCTGGGCGTGGAGCCTGGCCGATGTGAGTGACCCTATCGTTGGGTCAAGGCATGAAGGGAGATGTAAGAAATGCCGCACCTGAAATGCAGCAAGCCCACTATTATGGCACGGATCAAGAAAAAACGCTAGGGTTTTCCCTGAAAAAAATCACAGTCGGATGAAATGCTCGCGGTAATGCGCCAATTCGTCGATGGATTCGTGCACATCGGCCAAGGCGGTGTGCTTTTGCTGCTTCTTGAAGTTGGCATACACCTCGGGCTTCCAGCGGCGTGACAGTTCTTTGAGCGTACTCACATCCAAATTCCGGTAGTGGAAAAACGCTTCCAGCTTGGGCATGAACTTGACCAGAAAACGCCGGTCCTGGCTGATGGTGTTGCCGCACAGCGGTGACGCGCTCTTGGGCAGGTATTTTTTCAAGAACGCGAGGATCTGTTCTTCGGCATCGGCTTCGCTGGTCGTGGAGGCTTTGACCTTGTCGATCAAGCCGCTTTTGCCGTGGGTGCCCTTGTTCCACTTGTCCATTTGGTTGAGCAGCTCGTCGCTTTGGTGAATCACCAGCACAGGCCCTTCGATGCGGGGCGTGAGGTGCGGGCCAGTCACGATGACGGCGATCTCCAGCAGGCGCTCTTTTTCAGGGTCCAGGCCGGTCATCTCGCAATCGATCCAGACCAGGTTTTGGTCGGACTTGGGCAGCTCTGCGGCTTCTTGGGGGGTGGTGTTCACATCAGACATGCGCAGATTGTCGCTGATGCTGGCCCGCTGCACGGGCACACAAGCCCTTGCCAAGCTCAGCCAGACAAGGCCGCTTCTACAATACAGCGATGAATGCTTCCCTGACTTTGACCCTGACTCTGGTGGTGGCCTTGCTGGCCCATGTGGCGCTCAAGTTCTGGCTGAACGCCCGCCAGGTGCGGCATGTGGCCCGCCACCGCGATGCGGTGCCGCAGGCTTATACCGACACCATGACCTTGACCGACCACCAAAAAGCGGCCGATTACACCTTGGCCAAAGCGCGTTTGTCGCAGATTGACATTGCCCTGGATGCCGCCGTGCTGCTGGGCTGGACGCTGCTGGGCGGGCTCGATGCGCTCAACCAGGTGCTGCTGGGCTGGATGGGCCCGGGCATGACGCAGCAAGTCGCGCTGGTGCTGGGCTTCACGCTGGTCGGCGGTCTGATTGGATTGCCCCTGTCGCTCATGCAAACCTTTGGCGTGGAGCAGCGCTTTGGTTTCAACAAGATCACACCGGCTTTGTGGCTGGGCGACATGGCCAAGGGCCTGGCGCTGGGTTTGGTGCTGGGCCTGCCGCTTTTGTGGGTGGTGCTGTGGCTCATGCAAGCCGGGGGGCAATGGTGGTGGCTGTGGGCCTGGGGGGTGTTGGTGGGCTGGCAGTTGTTTTTGATGGCCATTGCGCCGAATGTGATCATGCCGCTCTTCAACAAATTCACGCCCTTGGAAGACGAGTCGCTCAAGGCCCGCGTGCAGGGCCTGATGCAACGCGCAGGCTTCACCGCCAAAGGTTTTTTTGTGATGGACGGAAGCCGCCGCTCGGCGCATTCCAATGCGTTTTTCACAGGCTTTGGGGCCAGCAAGCGCGTGGTGTTTTTTGACACCTTGCTCAAGCAACTGAGCCCGGCAGAAATGGAAGCGGTGCTGGCCCATGAGCTGGGTCACTTCAAGCACAAACACATCGTCAAGATGATGGCGACCAGCTTTGCCATGACGTTGGCCGGTTTGGCCTTGCTGGGCTGGCTGGCGCAGCAGGTTTGGTTTTACACAGGTCTGGGCGTGATGCCGAATTTGTCGGGCAGCAACGATGCCCTGGCGCTGGTCTTGTTCATGCTGGTCACACCCGTGTTCACCTTGTTCTTTGCGCCCGTGTCTTCGTGGCGTTCGCGCCAGCAAGAGTTCGAGGCCGATGCCTATGCGGTGTCGCAAACCCCGGGCAAGGACTTGTCTTCGGCCTTGCTCAAGCTGTACCAAGACAATGCCTCGACCCTCACGCCCGACCCTTGGTATGTGAAGTTTTATTATTCGCACCCCCCGGCCAGCGAGCGTTTGCTGAGGATGAAAACCGCATGAGCACCCCAGAAGTCAGGGCCCTCAAACCCACCGAAGTGATCATGGCGCTGGGCCAGATTCCGGGCTGGCGTTTGTCGGGCGATGGTGAGAACGTTGCTATTGAAAAGACCTTTGAATTTGACAGCCACACACATGCTTTGCTCTTCGTCAACAGCGTGGGTTGGTTGTCTGAAAAGCTCAACCATCACCCCGAGCTGGTCTTGACTTACAAACGATGTGTGGTTCGCTGGAACACGCACGATGTGCGCGGCCTGAGCCGACTTGATTTTGAGGCGGCCACCCAGACCGACGCCTTGTTAGCGGCAAAAGCCTGAATGAACAAACCCAAAACACGCCCGGCCTTGCCCCAGGCCCTCGATCTGGAGCCGGGTTTGGTGGTCGCCACTTATGGCCGCCACTGCCTGGTCGAAACCCCCGAAGGCCGACGCCTGATTTGCCACCCCCGGGGCAAGAAAAACCAGGTGGTGGTGGGTGACCAGGTGCTGTGGCAAATCGCAGGCGACGAGGGCAGCATCGAAAAACTGCAAGAGCGCCGCAACCTGTTCTACCGGCAAGACGAAATCCGCACCAAATCTTTTGCGGCCAACCTGGACCGCGTGCTGATCCTGATCGCGGCCGACCCCGAGTATTCAGAAAGCCAACTCTCGCGCGCCTTGGTGGCCGCCGAGGCCGAGCGCATCACGCCCATCATCGCGCTCAACAAAAGCGACCTGGCCCAGCCCTTTGCCCAAGCTTGGGAGCGCCTGGCCCCTTACCGCGCCATGGGCTACAGCGTCATGCCCATCAGCCTGAGCCCGCGCAGCCCGGTGGCCGACGATGGCGTGGCCGCCTTGTGCAAGCATTTGCAAGGCCTGACCACCTTGGTGCTGGGCCCGTCGGGCAGTGGCAAAAGCACGCTGATCAACCGTTTGGTACCCGGTGCGCTGGTCGAGACGGGTGAAATTTCTCTGGCCCTCAACTCGGGCAAGCACACCACCACCAGCACGCGTTGGTACTGGGTGCCCGCGCTGGACGGGCTTGCTCAAGAGGGTGCTGAAACGGGCGCTGCACGCACCGCCTTGATCGATTCACCCGGTTTTCAGGAGTTTGGCCTGCACCACATCGAGCCCACCCGCCTGGCCGACTGCATGCCCGATTTGCGAAAGCACTTGGGCGGCTGCAAGTTCTACAACTGCACGCATTTGCACGAGCCCGGTTGCGCCGTGTTGGCGCAGGTTGAAACCGAGCAGCACCCCGGCACCATCAGCGTGCGCCGTCACCGCATTTACGCGCAGCTGTTTGAGGAATTGGGCCAGCAGCGCTGGTGAACGGTTCAGGCTCTGGGCGTTCTGCCCGAAGCCAGGCCGTACACGGGTGACTAACCGACCAAATTGGCCATGGTGAGCAAGGCCACCAGCACCAACCACATGATCACTGTGCGCCAAACCAAACCGACCACTTGGGCAAAGTGAGCAATCTCGGGCGAGCGACCGGGCGTGCTGCTGCTGTCCGAGGAGACAGCGCTGTCGTCATCGCTGGATTGAAGGGATGCGCCCCCGAGTCGGATGTTGATGGCCCCCGCCGTGGCCGCCAAAATCACACCATCGTTGTCTTCGGGAAAATTTTGCGCGTGGTTTCGCCAGCCATCCATGGCCTCTTCAAAACTGCCCACAATCGCAAAGCCCAGCGCGGTCATGCGCGACGGCAACCAATCCATGGCCACCCATGCGCGGGCGGCCACAGCACACAGAACTTCACTGGACACGGTGTTGGGGTTGGCCGACATGGGCCATTTGCGCTGCACAAATTCGGTCAAACGGTAAACCACCGCACCGACAGGCCCCAGGCCAATGATGGACAACACGGCATACCAAAAGAACACGCCGAACACATGCCGATGCGCGGCCACCATGGAGTATTCGATGACGTGTCGCACAATTTCGCTGCGCGGAATTTGCCCCACCTGCACCTGCTGCCATTCGGCCAGCAGTTCACGCGCCTTGTTTTCTTCGCTGTTTTCCAGGGCTTCCCGAATGCCCGTGAAATGGTGGCTGAATTGGCGAAAGCCCAAGGTCAGATAAAGCAAAGCCACGTTCCAGAGGACGGCCATGAACCACCCCAAGCCAAATTCCAATCCCCAGTGAACCAGCATGCTCAACAATGCAGGGCCAATGACCGCGATGCCCCATGTGATCCAGGCTTGTTGACGTGTGCCCGCGTCAAAGGTGCGGGCAACCCAGGCGGCCCATCGCCCAATGGTGGTGAAGACCAGGTTGTGGGTCTTCAAGGGTCGCGCTTGTTCGAGCACCAAGGCCAGCAAAATGGCAAAAAAACTCATGGTTTCCTCAGGGGTTCGGGTTGGCGGCCAAAAAACGGTAGAAATTGCGCAGCATGGCCGCTGTTGCGCCCCAAATGTACCGCTCGTGAGTCTGCACTTCCCCCGACGGTAAATGTTGGTGCTCAAGGTAAGGCATGGAAAACCACGTTCTTTGGCTGCCTTGCCAGTCCACGTTGTGGCGTCTGTGGTGCGCTGGGTTCATCAAAAAAGACAAAGGCACCTCAAACACATCGTCCACCTCATCCCGGTTGGGCGTCAGGTCAAAATCCGGTGTGACCAAGGCCACCACAGGCGTCACCCAAAACGCGGTCCCGGTGACATACAGAGGCAATTCACCCAAGACCTGCACATGGCGCGGGTGCAGTCCGACCTCTTCTTGGGCTTCGCGCAGCGCGGTGGCTTGCATGTCGGCATCCTCCGGGTCCACTTTGCCACCCGGAAAGGCAATTTGCCCCGAGTGTGTGGACATGTGGGCCGCACGGCGCGTCAACAAAAGGGTGGGCTCTGTGGCGTGTGCACCCCGCATCACAATCGGCACAAGCACCGCCGCTTTGGCCGGTGTTCGGTCAGAAAAGGACGGTTCGCGCTCCACTTCAGGCTGCCAAGCCAGGTTTTGCTGAAACCGGGCCCTCAAGGCATCGGGGTGCAACAGCTCAGGCGATACCGCAGGCATGTCGTGGTCCACTCGCCAAAAAGGGACGGTGCGGGGGTCAAAGTTCAAAGGTTTAGGCACAGGGGTGATTTATAACCGACCTTGCAGCTTGCAAGACCTTGATGGCCCATCTCAACACCGATGTGAGGCATGTCACCCAACATGGCCTTGGGTTCATCGAGACAGAGGTCAGGCTTTAGAATGTAACAGCCGCATTCTTTAGCGGCTTTATTTTTCATATTCAAATAGGTCAATCCATGAAACGCGATTATTTTTCCCACGACGCCCGTCCTGAACGCCGCTTTGGCGAACACCGCAGCGGTACTTGCATGGCCCTGATTGACGGGCGCTTTTTGATTTGGATGGCGCAGCAAGGTGCCATGGGTGCTACAGGCGAGACGGTCAACCGCCAGGGGCTGCTCGGTTTGTTGTCGCAGGCGCTTTCGCAGTCGGCCTTGGACGTTGATTTGAAACGCATTTATTGGTACAGCGACCGCTCGGATGGGCTGGTGATTGATGATCAGATCGTTCGGCTGGTGCAAGCCCACGACGCCGACGGCGGCGCTTCTTTGCTTCGCTCTTTGGGCCATGACCTCAAGCAACTGGCCGAGCACCATGCCTGCGACCATGTGCTGGTGGCCAGCGACGATGAACGGTTTTTGGCCACCATTGATGAAGCCCAGCTCAGCGGCGTGAGCGTGCATTTGCTGGCCGACGAGTCGGCCCGCAACATGCCGCAAATGGTGCGCACCGATCCAGGTTGGGCCAGGCTCTTGGCCCAGGCCGACCGCCGCGTGGTGGTCAACTCACAGGCCCTGGCCGAGATGCTGCAAGGCAAGATGCCCACCGGCATGGGACTGGCCGTTGAAGACGTGGAAGAACTGCGCAAATCCATGCACGAAGTCATCACCGCATGGTGGGCCGACGAACCCGAGGACTTGCGCGAAGACTTGAAAGAAGCCTTGATGATCAGCCGAGGCATTCCGCAAGAGGTGGACCGTCAATTGCTGCTGCGCATGCGTCACCGTTTGGCACGGGCCTTGAGCCTGCCTGAAAAGAAAATGTTGCGCGAAACCTTGCGTGCCGTGGTGTCTGAGCCGGCTGCTCCCGCCCTGGTGGGCGACGGTTTGCCCCCCGACATCGAGGATTGAGACCGTCACGCGCCCCGTTGAGCCAGTGCTTGCAGGAAGGTTTTTCTTGTTATCAATTTGTTGCAATTAATAGTCATTAAAGTAACAAAAATAACTTTGAGGCTGCTAAATTCTGACCATGCGATCAAACATCTTCCAACTGGAGCAGCAAGTCATGACAACAGCAGCACACTTCACGCCGCAAGCCATTGGCTCAACAGCGGGCGCTTTGCCACAAGACCATTTCACGTTGGCGATGCACCAAGAGGCAGAAAACGCGCTGGCCATGGCGCTCCATTATTTGCGGGCCAGCGGTGGCAATGTGCCCAGCGCAACCCGCAAAGCCGTTCAGGCCTTGGGCGCTTTGAACCGGCTTGAAATGCTGTCGCTCGGCTCAGGTGCACAAATGACGGGTCGCGCCTGAAGGCTTGCCACGTTTAAGCCAAGCTTGGTTGGGGCTGTAGATTTTTTTGTAGCAGCGATGCCCTCGTCGCGATGACGCCCCACAACCCACCACCTGTCGCCACGACGGTGAGGATCTCATACCGATCAATTCAGCCCAGCGCCCATCATGGGTTGTCTGGGGCAGACCGAAACCGTCCTTTGTGATTGAGTTCTGAACTGCTGTAAAAGTCAGGCGTCAAGGTGTATTCGACAAGCACTCGGCCAGCGCCCTCGCCGCCCGTTCGCTCAGCACCACATCCACACGCATTTGTGACCGGGTGAGGCCGACAAAGAGTTTGTGTTGGTCGCGCTCGGTCAGGGTTTCAAAGTCGACTTCGCACAGCACCACGGCGGGGGCGCTTTGGCCTTTGAAGCGGTACAGGCTTTCAACCAGCAGCGGGCCATCGCGCCACAGCGGGTTGCCTGCGTTGTCGTATTGGCCCGTAAAGCGCCGTGTGGCGTGCCCGCCCAAGCGGTCTTGGCGCAGGGCTTCAGATTGCTGGACACCCCGGTAACTGATGACGGCCACTTGTTCTGGTGTGTAGCCGCTTTGCCACAGCTGCTTCAGGCATTGGTTCAGTTGGCCTTGTGCGCTGCTCAGGCCAGACTCCCATACATGGAAGTGCGGCAGCTCTCCGGTGTGGGCGCTGCGGGCCAGCACGGGCTCGGGGGTGAGTTGCAGGCGGTTGATCATCTGCACCACGCGTTGGGGGCTTCTGAAGTTGTCCATGCAGCGCACTTGCACGGCACTGCCGAGCGCAAAGGCTTCGCGCTCGTACAGCTGTTGCTGGCTGTCGCCCATCACATACAGCTGGCCTTCGGGCAGCAGGGCTTGCGACAGGGCGTCGACCCAGGCCAGGTCCAGGTCTTGTGATTCGTCCAGGATCAGCAGGCCCAGGCGGGCGGGCAGGGTGGCGGCGTCTTGCAGGTATTGCTGCGTCATGCGGGCAAACACTTGGGGGTCTGCAAAGTCCAGGGTGTGGCCTTGGCGTTCGGCGTGGTCGCGGCACAGTTGGTGGAAGGTGGTGACTTCGCAGCTGGCCGGGGCCAGGCGGGCCAGGTGGTCCGCCAGTGGGCGGTTAAAGCACACATAGCGGGCTTTGTGGCCTTGGGCCACGGCTTGGCGCAGCAGGGCCAGGGCCAGCTGTGTTTTGCCTGAGCCTGCGGTGGCTTCGATTTGGTAGAGCTGGTCGGCGTGTGTGATGCGCGGTACCCAGCTGGCCAGGCCGTTGGCCAGTTGGGTGGTGGCGTGTTGCAATTGCCCAATGTGTGTGGCCACGTCGGGCGTTACGTCAAAGCGGTTGGCCAGAAAGTCCAGCACGCGTTGACGTTGGTCGGCGGGCAGTGTGTGGGGCGTAAAGCTTTGGCGGATGGTGTGGCAGAGCTGGTCGATCTGAGTGGCATCGACAATGCGCTCAGGCGGGTAGCCGACGATGGGGCCTTGCATGCGAAAGTCGGGCAGCACCAGCAGTGCACCCACATGGACTTGTGGCAGATCGCCGTTGTCCATGCGCTGCAGAAAACTTGAATGCATGCGCCGCATTTGGTGGCCGATGTCTTTGGGGCCTTGGCGTGTGTAGTGTTTGGTCAGACCGTTTTCGCTGTCGTTCACGTCGCCAGCTTTGACTTCGACAATGAGCAGTTGCCCGCCGGGCGAGACGATGACGAAGTCGTATTCGCCAAAGCTTTGCTGATGGCCTTGCATGCCCGACCAGGACAGGTTGTGGAACACGTCAAACGCATCAGGCAAACCGTATTGCAGTGTGCGCAAAATGTCGCGTTCTCGGTAGCCACCCAGGTGGGCAGGGGCGTGCAGTGGGAAGCTGGGGTGAATTCGGGCCATGGGCAATTTTGGCACGCCCATTTTGGATAGCTCACGCCTTGAGCCTGTGGGTGTTCAAGATTCGATCGTTCAAAGGAGTTAAGCCATGAAGATCGAAGTCGTTGTGGGAAATATCGTTAAACAGCCCGATGTGGAGGCGGTGGTCAACAGTGCCAATGCCAATTTGCGTTTGGGCTCGGGCGTGGCGGGGGCCATTCACACCGCCGCAGGCCCCAAGCTGGAAGAGCATTGCAAGCCTTTTGCACCGCTGGCCTATGGCGCTTTTTTGGTCACGCCGGGATTTAATTTGCCCAACCTTTGGGTGATCCATGTCCGTGCGGCTTCGTACACCCACCACGACGATGCGCCAGCCATTCTGGAGCAGGCCTTGCAAGCGGCCATTCAAGGCGCTCACCAAAACGACATACGCACCATGGCCCTGCCTGCGATAGGCACAGGGGTGTTTGCGTTTCCGCCCATCCTGGCGGCTCAGATCATGGCCAAGGTGCTCTCGTGTGCCGAGGATGCTGCGCCGCACTTGCAGCGCTTGCGCCTGTGTGTGGCCAGCGAGTTTTTGCGCGACCTTTACACGGGTGCACTGCGGGCTGCAGGGCTTGTTGTGTCGCAGCCCGCTTCATTGACTTCTTCGCAGGGCGAGTCAGCGGCTGTATCAGCGCCCGTATAGCGCGGCCATGCGGGCGATTTCGGTTTGCACCTGGTGACGCAAGACCATGGGTTTCATCACTTCGACCTCTGCGCCAAAGCGCAAGATGTCGCCCATCAACTCGCGCTCGTCGGCGTAGGGCAGGCGCAGGGTGTAGCTGCCGTCAGGGTGCAGCAGACCTTGCTGTTGCGGGTGCCAGCTTTCGTGTTGCACCCAGCCTGCACGGGCAGCGCTGAAGCGCAGTTCGGCCCAATCTTTGGGGCTACCGCCAAAGATGCCGTAGCCCCCGTCGAGCTGGTGTCGCATGGCTTGGAGGTCAATGTTTTTAGCGTCCTTGTCCAGCACGGTGGCATGTTGGATGGCGTCGATCGAGAAGCTGCGCACTTCTTTGCGCAGGTGGCACCAGGCGTCTGCATACCAGTTGTCGCGGTAGTGGATGAGTTGCTGCGGTGAGATGTCGCGCTCGAGGGTCTGGCCGCTCATGCGGTTGTGGTGCTGGATGCGCACTTGTTTGCGCTCGAAGGTGGCTTTGGCCACATGCTCAAAAGCCAAAAGCGGCAGGTGTCGCTTGCCAGCGTGTACGGCCCGTACCCGTTGCGTCAACAGCAGTGGGTCGAGTCCTTGGTGGGTGAGCATGTCGTCCAGCCGTTTGCGAAGGGGCTGAAGTTTGGGGCCCAGCAGCCCGGGTTCAAGCTGCTCGATCATGCTCTGGATGGTCATGAGGGCGAGGATCTCGTCCTGGCTGAACCAAAAGCCCGGCAGCTCGGTGGCGTTGTCGGCTTTTTCAAGTCGGTAGCCACCCAGGTCGCGGTCAAACACGATGGGCGAGTTGAGCCGGTCACGCAGTTTGGCCAGGTCGCGTTTGAAGGTGGCCGGTGAAATTTCCAGCGCGTTCAAGATGTCTTCTCGCGACATGGCCCGGCGACTGCTGAGCAAGGTTTTGTAGCGGTACAGGCGGTCGATTTCAGACATGGCGGCGTGAGGTTCTATTTTTGAGCAGTCTAATGCGCTGGCTTGGTGCGCCGTGTGTCACTTTTCACCATATAGAGGCCAATCCGTTTTCGGCATTTAGGAGCCACCCCGTTTTCGGCATATAGGAGCCAGTGCGTTTTCGGCACTTACAGGCCAGCTGAATTTCGGCATATAGGAGCCAGCCGCCTGCGCTCAACAGACATCTCGAACCCTGCCCATCGCTACCTTCTGAACCTTTTGTTCAGGAGCGATGGATGGGCCGCAGAAAGATCGAGATGCATGAATTCCGAAACGTCCTCATTCGCCTGCGCGCAGGCGACCGTGACCGCGAGATCGCACGCCTGGGCCTCATGGGCCGCGTCAAAGTTGCCCAGTTTCGCGCTCTGGCGCTCAGCTTGGGCTGGCTTGAACCCTCCGCGCCATTGCCCGATGTGCCCACCTTCGCCCAAAGCCTGGCCCCAAAACCCAAGCGCGCCGCCAGCACCGTCTCCAAAGCCCAGCCCTGGCGCGAGGCGGTCACCCGCTGGATGGCCGCTGGCGTTGAGGGCAAAGCCATCCACGCCGCCCTCGTGCGCGAGCACCAGTTCCAAGGCAGTTACTCGTCCGTCTATCGCCTCATGCAGGACATCGCACAGGAGTTGCCCCGCACCGATCTGACTGTGCGCCTGTCCTTCAAGCCCGGCGAGGCCGCACAGGTCGACTTTGGCGCTGGCCCTTTCTTGATGCACCCCGATGGCCAAATGCGCCGCACTTGGGCCTTCGTCATGACGCTGTGCCACTCCCGCCACCAGTACTTGGAGTTCGTCTGGGATCAGACCGTGTCCACTTGGCTGGGCTGCCACCGCCGCGCCTTTGAGTGGTTCAACGGGGTGCCCGAGCGCGTCATCATCGACAACGCCAAGTGCGCCATCATCAAAGCCTGTCGCTTTGACCCCCAGGTCCAGCGCTCGTATGCCGAGTGCGCCGAAGGCTATGACTTCAAGATTGACCCGTGCCCGCCTCATGACCCGCAGAAGAAGGGCATCGTCGAGTCGGGCGTCAAGTACGTCAAAGGCAACTTCCTGGCCACCCGTGAGTTCCGCGACCTGGCCGAGCTGAACGCCCAGGCCAAGAGCTGGGTGCAGCACGAGGCGGGACAGCGTACCCACGGCACCACACGCCAGCAGCCCCTGGCGCTGTTTGCGCTGGAGCAGCCGTTTTTGAAACCCCTGCCTGCGCAAGTACCGGACTTGGGGGTTTGGCACCCCGTCACCCCGCACCGGGACTGCCACGTCAAGTTCGAGCATGTGATGTATTCGGCCCCGTTTGCCCTGGTGGGCAAGGCGCTGTGGCTGCGCGCCAACGACGGTTGTGTAGCCCTGTATGAGGGCCATGTGCTGGTGGCCACCCACCCGCGCGGACAGCGCAAGGGCCAGCGCGTGACCACCCCCGACCACTTGCCACCCCAGGCGCAGTGGTTCTTTGGCCGTGACCGCCAGTGGCTGGACGAGCAAGCCAGCGAGGTCGGACCCCACTGCCAGCAGGTCATCGACTGGTTGCTCAGCGACAAGATTGTGGAGCGCTTGCGCGCCGCACAAGGCGTTATCGGCTTKACCAAKAGGTCTTGGAGGCGGCCTGCCACCGCGCCATGGCCCACGGCAGTCCTTATTACCGCACCGTC
>NZ_CXON01000024.1:0-55088 GCF_001269405.1 Limnohabitans sp. 2KL-3 | reverse complement strand
TGCCGATGGTGATGTGGTGCTGGATGCTGAATCGAACGTGCCCACCTCCATTGGTGCCGTGTCTCTTGGTCAGGCCATGGTGGGCTCCTTGCCTGCCACCAATATTGGGTCAGACGTAGACTACTTTCAGCAAAAATTCACGTCTGACATCTCCACCAGCACGGCCTTGCGCATCAGCATTCAAGGCACAGCGAACAGCACTTATACATGGGGTAATCTGTATGTGCAGTTCTTCGCCCAAGGCACATCTGATGTCCTGACCTTCAAAGACCTCGGCAACAACAGCGCTATCAATCAGTTCAGTGCCTCTTTTGGTCCGGGCTCATCCAGCAGCTGGATCGTCAACCCCCAGTACTGGGGCAATAATTCAGAATTTTTGGGAATGGCGCAGCGAGCCGACGTTGTGGTGTCGGGAAACGCGTATGGCTCAACACTGGGTGACCTGACCGGTTATTCGATACGTGTAGACCGTGTGTTGTACGGCACCACAGGATCTGACACCTTGCTTGGTGACGGACTCGCCGGCTACATTGATGCCCGTGACGGCAACGATTCGGTCACTGGCAGTGCAGCTGACGAAGAGATTGTGGGCGGACTTGGCAACGATACCCTGTCTGGCGGCGGTGGCAATGACCGCCTGATCGATTGGCAGGGCGTGAACGTGCTCAATGGTGGCGTGGGTGATGACCTCATCGACGTGTCAGGCAGCGCAGCGCCCACCGCCACCATCAATGGTGGCGAGGGTGTGGATATCCTGAAGATTGCCAGCGACACCAACTGGGCGGGCTTGACGGTCACCGGGGTAGAAGTGCTGGACGCAAGCAACGGCCGCACCAGTCTGACAGCAGAGCAGGTGATCGCCATGGGCTTCACCACGGCGCAAAACATCACCTTCCGCCTGAACCCAAGCCTGGCCGCTGGTGGCACGCTCGATGTCAGCCCTCTGTCGGGTGCCATCAACCTGCGAGGCACCAACCAGAGTGACTCACTGATCGGCAATTTGGGCAACAACACCATCTATCTGGCCTCTGATGAGAATGTTGGTGCAGGTGTTGGGGTTGATACCGTCATTGCCGGTGCAGGTGATGACAAGATAGTTCTTCAGACACAAAGTTATCGTAATTGGTCTCAGTTCTTTACGGATGTCGATGTTTCAAATCGCACGTATTCCATCAGAGGCAACTTCGATGGCGGAACTGGCAGCGACAAGCTCGAGCTGAATTTCTATGACATCCATTACGTTTACCACGCTTGGGGTGGTTACTTCTACCAATCCAGTTGGATGCTGGACCTCTCTGGCCTCACTCTGGCCGGCATCGAGAGCTTGGCCCTGCTTGGAGACACACAAGGCAATGGGTACCCCAAAGAAGTCGTGCTGAACTCAACCCAGATTGCAGGCCTATCCAACACCAGTGGCTTGACTGCAGTAGCCATCGTTGGCGGTGGCCTGATCGATCTCGCCCATCTGGCTGCTATTGGTATCAAAGCCTGGCGAATTGGCGATGTAGCCGACTACACGCTGACGGGTACTGGTTTGGCTGACTCGGTCACCGTGAGCGCTGGTGTCATCACCCTCAATTTGGGGGGTGGCAACGATGAGATCGTGATTGACAGCAAGTCCCTGGTCATGGACAAGATTGATGGTGGTTCTGGTACAGACACTCTGACCATTCGAGGCAGCGACGTTGATCTGTCAGGTGCCTTACTTTCCAACATAGAAGCCATTCAGGTTTCAGCTCAGTCATTGTCCATGACGCAGGAGCAGTGGCAGGCCTTGGGTGCTATGGTCACCCGAGTGACGGGTGCCAACACGCGGTACATTTTGTCGGTGACTACACCGGGCACCAGTTCAATTACGGAGGACGCTCTGTATGTTGGTCTGACGGGCTCTACAGGCGATGATGTGCTGGTTGGCAATGCAGGTGACAACATCCTGGTCGGAGGCGAGGGGAATGATGTCTTGACCGGCAACGCCGGCAATGACCGTTTGGTGACCGGTGCTGGCCTTGACACGCTGGACGGCGGCGAGGGCAACGACACCTTGGTGGTCACTGGCAAAACCACGGTGCGCGATCAGTTCAGTGGCGGTGCTGGTGTTGACACGCTGATGGTCTCCGATGGTCAGAACCTCAGTGCTGCAACACTGTCTGGTCTTGAGGTCCTCAAAGGCAGCGGTACGGTCTCGATGACCCAAGCTCAACTTGATGGTTTCGATACCCTTGATGGGATTACGGTCCAAGTGACCGACAAAATTCAGTATGTTCAAGTAGGCAGCCAAACCAAGCTTAATGGTGCAAACATTCTGTTTGGTGGAGTTGGCGATCAAGTCTTGATCGGCGGGGCTGGAAACGACACGGTCGATGGGGGGGCGGGTTACAACACCTACCGCGTCACGGGCAGTGCAGACGCGTTTTTCTGGTCGGTAAATACCCAAGGGCAAATCAAGCTGACCGATGCGGTGGTTGATCCGCAAGACCCCATTGATGGCAGCGATGAAGGTGTTGACACCTTGCGTAACATCCAGGCCATTGAGTACATGCGTCCGGATGGCACGATCGAGTCCACTTTTCAGCTGGACGATCACGGCAACGCGGCAGATTCCGGTAATTTCCAAATCCAATACGGCGTATGGATGAACGGCCGTGCCAACTACTATGGTGATGAGGACTGGTTCAAGCTCAACACAGTGGCGGGACAAAGGGTTGTCTTGTCTGGGGCCAATGGCACAACAGGGGGTTATTTAACGGACCAGTTTGGTAACGGTGGCAGCCTCCAAGGCGATACCAGTTACATACAGGGGAACGGCAATTACACCTTGACGTGGGAGACCACGGGCACCAGCGATGTTCACTTTTGGACAGGAGATATTTCCCCCTCTAGTCCCATGGCCTCTAGGGGTTACAGTTTCATCCTGCGCCGCGAGCTGACGGGTACCGACAATGCCGATCAACTGGTGGCCGGTGCCGACTACGAACGCCTGATTGGCGGCATGGGAGACGACACACTGACTGGGTCGGACCGTCTCGATGTGCTTCTCGGTGGCGATGGCAACGACCTGCTGACGGGTGGCAAGGGCAATGATGAGATTGATGGCGGCTCGGGCATATCCAACACAGCCATCTTCAGCGGCAACAAGGCCGACTACACGGTGACTTGGACGGGTGGCAATTTGGGTATGCGCCTGGCGGACAACGTTGCCGGTCGCGACGGCATCGACAACCTGAGCAACGTGCAGATTCTGCGGTTTGCCGATGGTGATGTGGTGCTGGATGCTGAATCGAACGTGCCCACCTCCATTGGTGCCGTGTCTCTTGGTCAGGCCATGGTGGGCTCCTTGCCTGCCACCAATATTGGGTCAGACGTAGACTACTTTCAGCAAAAATTCACGTCTGACATCTCCACCAGCACGGCCTTGCGCATCAGCATTCAAGGCACAGCGAACAGCACTTATACATGGGGTAATCTGTATGTGCAGTTCTTCGCCCAAGGCACTTCCGATGTCCTGACCTTCAAAGACCTCGGCAACAACAGCGCTATCAATCAGTTCAGTGCCTCTTTTGGTCCGGGCTCATCCAGCAGCTGGATCGTCAACCCCCAGTACTGGGGCAATAATTCAGAATTTTTGGGAATGGCGCAGCGAGCCGACGTTGTGGTGTCGGGAAACGCGTATGGCTCAACACTGGGTGACCTGACCGGTTATTCGATACGTGTAGACCGTGTGTTGTACGGCACCACAGGATCTGACACCTTGCTTGGTGACGGACTCGCCGGCTACATTGATGCCCGTGACGGCAACGATGTGGTAACGGGCAGTTCGCTGGATGAGGAAATTGTTGGCGGTGCTGGTGATGACACCTTGTTGGGCGGTGCCGGCAATGATCGGCTTGTCGACGCATCGGGCAGCAATGTTTTGGACGGTGGCGATGGAGACGATCTGATTGATGTCTCTGCCAGCTCAACGCCCAAAGCCAACGTCAAAGGTGGCAGCGGCACGGACACGTTGAAGGTCACCGGCGACACCAACTGGTCGGGCCTTACCGTGAACGGTGTGGAGGTGCTGGACGCAAGCAACGGCCGCACCAGTCTGACACCCGATCAGGTGATCGCCATGGGCTTCACCACGGCGCAAAACATCACCTTCCGCCTGAACCCGACATTAGACGCTGGTGGGACGCTTGATGTCAGCGCCCTTTCTGGTTCAATCAACCTGCGAGGCACCAATCAGAGTGACACACTCGTAGGCAACGCTGGTAACAACTTCATTTACTTGCAGTCGGATGAAAACACAGGACCAGGAGTCGCTGTTGACAAGGTGCTGGCCGGAGGTGGGGATGACAGGATCATATGGCGCACCAAACAGTCTCAACAAAGCAGTCAATTTTTCAGTAGTGTTGATTCGTCGTCTCGCACATACAAGCTTCTTGGCGATTTCGATGGAGGCTTGGGGAATGACAAGCTTCTATTGGATTTCAATGAGAGTTATTGGTACCACCCTTGGGGTAACACATGGGACCAGCCGGCAAGCCCTCCATGGAATTTAGACCTCTCTCAACTCAAACTGAGCAATATTGAAGAGTTGGAAGTAACAGGCACCAATTCCAATCGATTTTGGGCTTTCCCTAGCGAGCTTATCCTGTCCGCGCAGCAGTTGGCTTCGCTGAGTTCTACTGTGGGCTTAGGCGCGGTTTCAATCGTTGGCGGAGGCCTGATCGATCTCGTGCATCTGGCTGAGATCGGCATCAACGTTTGGCGTGTTGGCGATGGCGCCGACTACACGCTGACGGGCACCGGTTTGGCTGACTCGGTCACCGTGAGCGCTGGCAAGATCACCTTGAACCTAGGGGATGGCAACGATGAAATCGTGATTGACAGCAAGTCGCTTGTTAGTGATGTGATCGATGGTGGGGCTGGTACCGACATCCTGACCGTTCGCGGAATTGATGTTGACTTGTCTGAGGCGACTCTCTCTAACATTGAGGCCATCAAAGTCACTGCGCAGTCCTTGTCCATGACGGAAGCCCAGTGGCAGGCCCTGGGTGGTTTGGTCAGTCGTGTTGGCGGTGCCAATACCAGTTTTATTTTGTCCGTCACCACGCCGGGCATCAGCAGTTTGGCGGCAGATGCACCCTACGTGGGTCTGACCGGTTCGTCGGGCAACGACGTGTTGGTCGGTAACGATCTTGACAACATCCTGGTAGGAGGTGCCGGCAATGACGTCTTGACCGGCAACGCAGGCAATGACCGCTTGGTGACCGGTGCAGGCGTTGACACGCTGGACGGCGGCGAGGGCAACGACACCTTGGTGGTCACTGGCAAAACCATGGTTCGCGATCAGTTCAGCGGTGGTGCAGGCGTTGACACGATGGTGGTGTTGGATGGGCAAAACTTCACTGCCGCGAACATTTCTGGCGTCGAATTGCTCAAAGGCAGCGGTACGGTCACCATGACGGCCGATCAGCTTGCCGCTTTCTCAGAAATTCAGGGCGTCGCAGTCCAGATCAGCGGAACCGCCACACAATGGACCATGGGCAGTACCAAGCTGGGTGTCGGCGCGGCCATTTTGCTGCCGTCGGCAGACCCCTTGCTTGCTGCGGTAAGCGGCGCAGTCATCGGCAGCAAGGGCGACGACACCCTCATCGGTGGCAGCCAAGGTGATCTGCTCATGGGTGGCCGCGGAAACGACAGGTTGAGTGGCGGGGCTGGCAATGACACCCTCATTGGCGGCAGCGGTTTTGATCGCTTGGTGGGCGATACAGGGGATGATCGGTTTCTTGTTGAAGCGAACGAGTTCAGCAGCGCGTCATCCCAAAGCATTTTGGTAACGGGTTCGCAAGGAAATTCTGAATACTTCGGTGGTGGTGACCGCGTCATTTACGCTGATGCCATGGATGGTGGTGCCGGTAACGACACTCTGAAGGTTGATTTTGGAACTAGCGGTTACGCCGCTTTTGTTCTCAATGCAGGTTTGGCAGTCAATGTTGAAAATTTCCAGTTTAATTTCATACGCGAGGGTGTGTTGGTGGCCATGGATGCCTCGACATTCAAAGGATTTTCCAGTGTAGTTGCACGTTACGATGATCCCTACTTCGGTGACCCCCGTGCTCGCTACGCAAGCTTGGGTATTTTGGGGAATCGAGAAGATCTTAGCCTTGCCAGCATTGCCGCCGATTCCAATTTACGAGAAATTGTTTTGAAAGGCACGTTCCTAAAGATTGATGCAAGCACTTTCTCGACAGGGCCACAAACCTGGGGTAGCAATTGGCATGCAACAGCTGACTTTAATGGTATCAAGGTTTCATCTTTTGATGAAATCAAACTAAGTGATGGCAATGATGGTTTGGTTATCTCGGGTGACACCAGCTTTTATGTTAACGCCGGTGCAGGTGACGACAAAATAAAGCTCAACGTTTATGGTTCGCTAGCGGCAACCCTGGATGGTGGCACCGGGAACGATACGTTGGACTTGAGTGGTGCAGGTTTCCTTGATCTGAGTAACTCTACCATCACCAACTTCGAGACCATTCTGCATGGTTCGTCAACTCTGGTGGTGACGCAAGCTCAGTTGGACAGTCTTAGCTTTGATGGTTCAGGTGCCAAGTACACCAAGGTGGGCAATGCCATCGTGGGCACATCCGGGAACGACGTTTACATCGGGTCTGGCACCGGTGCCTTCCAGGGCGGTAAAGGCGATGATTACATCAACTATGTCAATACTGCAGTGTTTACGGGCAACAGTGTGGACTATGACTATCGCCGTGACGGGGCTAGCTTGATTATTCAACAGTCTCGCGGATCTTTGAGCGACGGAAAGGACAACTTGCAAGGTGTGATGAACCTGCAGTTTGCAGACACCACCATCAGAATCGACGATCACCCGGACTTTTACGGCCACTTCAGCAATGTCGTTATGGGCGACAATTCAAGTGGATTGATCGTTGCAGAATACGACAAACGCATGTCGGCCAAAAAGGACTACGACAGCGATGTTGACGTTTTTTCCTCCACCTTAGCGCCCAATTCGCCTTTGGCCATTGAAGCATCCACATTGAATGCCAGTTCGTGGACATACGTTTTTTATGATGCCAAAACCGGCGGTCAGCTTTCATTCAAAAGCATGGTGTATGGCTGGGAATCCGGCGCGTTTTACAACGGGATGTCCGCTGAAGCTAAGTGGTTGCCTATGCTCAATGGCAAGGCTTACGAGGGCGGCAATGTTGTCATCAGTGCCAACATTGGTGGTGGCATTCAGGACTATGCTTTCACCTTGAAGTACCTGGACGATTATGCAGGTTCGGTGGACACCCTTGGGCAGATGAACGCACAGACAGGGGTGATCAAGGGTTATGTGGGTGACATCAACGACGCCGACTGGATCCGCACCGACCTGATCGCAGGCACCAAATATGAGTTTAATCTCACCGGACTTTCATCGGGCGGTGGGTCCTTGGTAGACCCCAAATTGCAACTCCGGGATTCGGCGGGCAGGCCCATTGAGTCAGGCATTGATCTGGTCAGCAACGCCACAGGAAATGACGATGTGCTGATTTTCCGACCATCGGTGTCGGGCAGCTATTACCTGGCCGTGAGCGATGTGGCTGGGCAGAACAAAGGGTCTTGGACCTTGACACAGCAAAGCCTGGACACCATTGCTGGCAACCTGTCCACCACAGAGCGCATTGATTGGTCGGGGGGCAACACCTTCACGGTCAACAGCGAGATCAACGTGCTCACCGACCACGATTGGTTCAAGGTTTGGCTGGACAAGGGGATTACCTATAACTTCCGTGCTCTGGGCGCTTCCAACGGCGGTACGCTGGCCGATCCTCAGATTTCTCTTCGATCTGCCACGGGTATTTTGCTGGCGCAAGACGACAACAGTGGCGGCGCAACAGACGCCAAGCTGGTTTTTTCTGCACCTGACTCTGGCTGGTATTACCTGGATGCCGGCGCTTCTGGAAACGCCAGCAAAGGCACCTACATCCTCAAGGGCGCTACGCTGGCCGACGACTTCTCCAACGACGTGTTCACCACAGGTTTGGTCCAGCCCGGAACCCCGCTGCAAGGCTTGGTGTCTTACATCGGTGACACCGACTGGGTGAAGGTGGGCCTGTCCAAAGGCGTGACCTACGTGATTGACCTGGTCGGCGACATGAGCGACAACGCCCAATTGGACCCGCTGCTTGACCCCTTGCTGACCATACGCGACGCCAACGGCAACTTCATCGCCCGTTATGACGATTTTGGCGGAAGCCTGAATGCCAGGGCCTACTTCACCCCGAAAGAGAACGGCCTGTATTTCCTGGAAGCCAAGAGTGCGTTCAAGTACGACATTGGCGCGTGGAAGCTGAGTGTCTCGCAAGCGCCCGCCGATGATTTTGCGTCCTCGATGGATGCCTCGGCCGCTTCTTTGACTCTGGGGTCGGCGCAGGCTGGCGCAATCGGCATTCCGGGTGACCGGGATGTGTTCAAAGTTACGCTGGAGACGGGCCGTGTTTATGAGCTGAGCGTCAACGGCATGGCAGGGAATGCCGGTACATTGGTCGACCCGTATCTGCGCATCTTTGACAGCGCTGGGCGCCTGGTTGACTTCAACAACAATGGCGGCGCGGGCAATGACGCGAGCATGTACTTTGCGCCCGCCAGCAGCGGCGTTTACTACATTGAGGCTTCTAGCAACCTCGACAGGGGCATGGGCACCTACAACGTCTTGGTGGCCCAGCGCGACCTGCCTGTGGACGATGTACCCAACAACCTCAGCACCCAGGTGATGTTGAACCCGGGTGACAGCTTCAGCGGCCATCTGCTCACCCAGAACGACCAGGACTGGTTTGGCATCAATCTCACTGTAGGCAAGGACTATGTGTTCCGTCTTCAGGCCTCGCACAGTGGCAACGGTTCGCTGAATGATCCGCTGCTGGAAATTCGTGCCGCCGATGGCACGCTGCTCAAGAGCGTGGACAACATGCTGATCGGTAATGAGCCGGCCACAGTCTTCACACCTACTGCCAATGGCACTTATTACCTGGTGGTGAAGGCGGCCGACGGGCAGACCGATACGGGCACTTACAAGCTGGTGACCCGTGCGCCGGACGACTATTCCAATACCAAAGTGGATGCTAAGGCGCTTGCGCTGAACACGACCCTGGAGGGGGCCATCCAATGGTCCGACGGTGCCTTCGGCGTGCGTGCCTACGACTCCGTGGGCTTGGCAACCGACATCGATGAAGACTGGTTCAAGTTCGATGCACTGGCAGACCAGGTTTTGTCGGTCAAGGTCGACATCGCACCCGGCTCGGCCTTGAGCCGCCCCATGGTCGAAGTGGTCGACAGCCAGGGTCGCAGCATGGCTATTGGCGATGGCTTGGAAACCAACAACGGTCTGGCTGTCGCCAGCTTCAAGGCCGCCACCGCGGGCACTTACTACGCGAGGGTGATCGATGGTGCGGGTGCCACGGGTGCTTATCGGATCACTTTGGCCGCTGGCGATTTGTCTGACGAAGATGCATCAGGGGCGGTGGCCTTGGATTTCTCCACTTTGGGGGCGATCGTGCGTGCAGAAACCACTGCCCGAATCGGCTTGGCGGGGGACAACGACACATTTACCGTGACCTTGCAGGAGGGTCACAAATACCGCATCGAGACGCTGCCTGTGCGTGATGGGACGCATGCGCCCTTGGCTTCAGCGCAACTGGCACTGAACTGGCAACCGCAGGGTGGTGGTGCCGCAGAGATGGTCATGGTTGACAAAGCAACTGGCATGCCCTCTTTCTACGACAGCACGCTGTTCAGCGCGGTCAGCAGCGGAACACTCACCCTGAACGTTTCGCCATTGGACAGCACCCACACGGGTCAGTACAAGGTGCGGGTCATTGATCTCGGTGTGGCCTTGCCCGATGACCGCCCCGATGTGGTTGGCAACTATGTGGATGGGCTGCATGGCGTTTTGGCCGCCAATGAGAATATTCAAGGGCGCATAGACAGCGAAGGCGAAAAAGACCTGTTTGCCATCAACCTGACTGCGGGCAACGTCTATGACTTCTCGGTCAAGAGCTTTGCCGATAGTCTGGGTACTTTGGCGCAGGCCGAATTGCGTCTGCTCGACAGCAATGGTCAATTGGTCACCGTGGGAACGCTGAATGCCGTGACGGGCAGAACGGATCTGTCTGTGTCAGTGTTTTCCGATGGTCGCTATTACTTGCAGGTGAGTGGCGCTGATTTGCCGGGTAATGTGGGGACCTACAGTCTGGACACACGCCTGCGGGGCGAGGTGTCTTTCGTCGATGACATCAGTGCCGACACCCGTTCGGGGGTCACTGCTGCTCCTGGCCAGCCAGCAACCGGCACCATCAACGACCCCAGCGATCATGACTGGATCAAGGTGGTTCTGGAAGCGGGCAAGGTCTATGTGCTGGATGTGCTGGCCGCAGGCAACGGGGCCGGTGGCACGTTGAAAGATGCCACGCTGCGCCTGTTGGACGCGCAAGGTCTTGTTTTGGCTGTTGACGATAACAGCGGAGCCGCGTTGGATGCGCACTTGCAATTCAGCGCAACGGCCATGGGCGACTATTACCTGGATGTGGGCAGCAATGGCGGTGAAATGGGCAGTTACACCGTGCGAGTGCGAGAACTCTACAGTGGCGAGGCAGACCCTTTGCGAGCCGCACAGTGGTACCTCTCCGCAGCGGGCATTGACAAGCTCAATGGCCAAATCACAGGTGCAGGCATCAAGGTGGGGGTGGTGGACGAAGGCATCGATACATCGCACCCCGACTTGCAAAACCAGCTTGATTTCTCCCTGGCCTATGACACCCAGTTCGACACAATTGACGGAACTCCCAAGTATCCGATGTTGATTGGACTGCCCCCGGACGACCATGGCACGCTTGTGGCTGGCATCATCGCAGCCCAGGCCAACAACGAGACAGGGATAGTTGGTGTTGCACCCGACGCAGAGTTGGTGTCGACACGCGTTAAATGGTCTTGGGATCAGATCACGCAAGCCCTAGGGCTGCAGTGGCAGTTTGACGTCAGCAACAACAGCTGGGGTGCCACCACCCCCTTCAGCGACAACTTCAATAGCACCGCCTTGACGTTTGCCTGGCAAGCGTTGCGAACCGGTGTAGAAGATGGGCGTAATGGTTTGGGGACGGTGTTCGTGTTCGCGGCGGGCAACAGTGCTGCCTATGGTGAAGACACCAATTACCACAACTTCCAGAACGCACGCGAAGTGGTCACCGTGGGTGCTGCCAATGCCGATGGCAGCATGGCTGGCTTTTCTACGCCGGGTGCCAGTGTGCTGGTCAGCTCCTATGGGGTGGGCATGATCACCACCGACCGACATCAACCAGGCTGGGGTGCGAATAAATTTGGCAACTACGCCGATTTTTCGGGTACATCTGCCTCAGCGCCCATGGTGTCGGGCATTGTGGCCCTGATGCTGGAAGCCAACCCCGGTTTGGGCTACCGGGACGTGCAAGAAATTCTGGTTTATTCCGCCACCCACCCGGATAACCAGGACTGGAAAACCAACGGTGCATCCAACTACAACCTGGGTGGCTTGCGTTACAACGACAAGGCCGGCTTTGGCTTGGTGGATGCCTACACGGCTGTGCGCCTGGCATCCACCTGGACCGATGTCAGCACATCGGTCAACGAGGTGAGTGCGTCGGCTCGCCAGTTCGGCATGATGCAGGCGATTCCAGATGGCACCGGTTCGGTCTACACCAAGACCTTCACCATCGATGGTGCCATCAAAGTTGAGCACGTGGAATTGGGTGTGGATCTGCGCCACACCCGGTTGGGTGACATGGTCATCGAGTTGACCTCGCCCAACGGCACGGTATCAACCCTGATGAACCGCCCAACCGTGAATGCCGAGCAACCTTTCGGTCTCTATGGCGCTGACAGTGGTGTGCCGACCCATTTACTGTGGGACTTCTCGAGCGTGCAGTTTTGGGGTGAGGAGGCCTCTGGTACCTGGACAGTCACCATCAAAGACGTTCGTGCAGAGGAAACCGGCTTGTTGCACAGCTTGTCGTTGCGTGTCTACGGCGAGCGTGACGTGGGTAACGATACCTACATCTTCACTGAAGAAGGCTTCGAAGGCGCGGGAACACGTGTTTTGACCGATGAGGCGGGTGTGGACACCATCAATGCATCGCCCATGTGGCATGACATGTATGTGAACCTTGACCTTGGCTTGGTCGCCTCCAAAGGGGTGACCTACGGCATTGCCGACTGGACCGTGATCGAACACGCTATCACAGGTAGCGGGCATGACCGACTGGATGGCAACGACCAGGATAACCGTCTCAACGGCATGGAGGGCAACGACACCCTGACAGGGGGTGCAGGCAATGACACGGTCATTGGCGGTGCCGGCTCTGACGTGGCTTACTACACAGGGGCGTTGGCCGAATACAACGTTTCATGGGACCCAACGACATGCACCATTGTTGTTGTGGACAACAAGATTACCGATGGGAATGACGGCTCCGACACCCTGACAGGCATCGAACGCATTGTTTTCAGCGATGGCGAGATCAGTCTGGGTGCGATGGTCGGCAACCGGGTGCCTGTGGCCAACACCACCTTCTTTGACGCACCGGTTTTCATGAAGGCTGGTGCAGGTATTGAATACGCCATCCCCGACAACGCCTTCACCGATGCCGACGGTACCAGTGGCACCGCTTTGCTGTTCGAGGTGTCTGACGCGTCGGGGGCTGAGCTGCCAAACTGGCTCATTTTTGATCCCGTCACCAAGACCCTATCGGGTGTACCACCGGAAAACTATCAGGGTCAGATAGCCCTGTTGGTCAAGGCGATTGATGAGTTCGGTGATTCGACATCGGACATCCTGACCCTGCAGTTTGGTGACAACCAGGCGCCGGTGTTGGCCGCATCGTCGGAGTTGGTGTTGACCGAGGACGCAGGTTTGGTTTTGATAGGGTTAGCAGCACCATACGACCCAGAAGGTAAAGTGGTCACGATCACACTGCTGGATATACCAGTGATGGGTGCTGTGCTGGACAAAAACGGCAACCAACTGGCTGTTGGTGCCACGTTGACGGCAGACGAGCTGACCGAACTCCACTACCAGACCCGGCAAGATGCCTTCGGCGATGCCGGCTATTTGCGTTACCAGGCGGTGGACGCAGATGGGGTGATCTCGCAGTCTTCAGTCCACATTTTTGTCGATCCGGTCAACGATGCGCCGCGCTTTGCAACCCCCTCTGGCAAGTTGACCATCCAATACCCTCAGCAGTCGACAGTGTCCTTGGACATGTTGGTGCCCAGCGATCCCGAGTCGACCCTGAGCACCGTTCGGATTGTCGGCCTGCCTGAGATGGGGTTGGTGACCTTGGATTTGCAGCCAGTGCGCCTGGATCAAGTGTTGACATTGGACCAACTGCAAAGACTCAGCTTCACGTTGAGCGAAAACGTCAATGGACCCGTGGGCGCTGTCACCATTCAGGCCATTGACCCACAAGGGCTGGCGACGAACTGGAGTCTGAACCTGGAAATTCAAGGCGATGCAGTTTCCAATAGTGGCACACAAGGAAACGACACCCTTTACGGCAGTATTGCAAACGATACGCTGTATGGGTTGGCTGGCAATGATGTGCTGGTGGCCAATGCGGGTGACGATCGGTTGCTGGGCGGACTGGGCAACGACACCTTGTTCGGCGGCAGTGGAAAGGACTATCTGGACGGCTCCAGCGGCAATGACTACCTGGATGGTGGCACAGGCAATGACACCTTAAACGGCGGGCCAGGCAACGACACATATTTTGTGGATTCGGCCGCAGACATGGTCATGGAGGTCATTTCTGGTGGTGCTGGCGGCGTTGATTTGATCATCACTTCAGTCAGCATGACCGCACCCTCCAATGTGGAAAATTTGCAAGCAGCCGCAATCGCTGCGGGCGTCGTGCACCTCACTGGCAATGCACTGGATAACTTCCTTTTTGGTAACGACCAAGACAACCAGCTGAACGGTGGGGCGGGCCGCGACACTATTGTCGGTGCTGCAGGCAATGACACCCTGGATGGGGGTACAGGTGTTGACCGATTGGTGGGCGGTGCAGGCAACGATTTGTACATCGTTGACTCCCGGTTTGACATTCTGGTTGAACTGGCTGGTGAAGGTATGGATACCGTCAGAGCCTATTCCAGCTTCACCATCGGCTCCAATATTGAGACCCTCATTCTGGAGGAGGGGGGAGACTACTCGGCAGGGGGAAATTCCTTGAACAACCACCTGATCGGAAACTCCGGGAACAACGTATTGGCCGGTGGCATGGGGCGTGACACTCTGGAAGGTGGGCTTGGCGACGACACTTACGTGTTGACCGATACATTGGACAGCATCATTGATACTGGTGGTAGTGACACGATTCGTTCTACGCTGGATGTTTACCTGTCAGCAGGAATAGAAAACATTGAACTGGTTGGGTTTACCGATGTGGCTGCGATTGGAAATGGCGCAGACAATCGATTGATGGGAAATATCGGCAATAACATCCTGGATGGTATGGGCGGTGTGGATACGCTTACCGGCGGCACCGGAGACGACCAGTTCATCATTGCTTACAACGGGCCAGGCATGGCCGCAGATACCGTGACTGATTTTGTCAGCGGTAGTGACCTGCTGATCATTGATCTGACATCTTTCGGTATCGATGTTGTGGGCTTGGGGCTGGAATCCTCTGGATTGGTGTCTGCCGATTCATTTGTCAAAGGTGCGGGCGTGCGTCCCCTTGATCCCAATGATCACTACCTGTTGGACACTGCGATGGGAACGCTCTCATTTGATCCGGATGGGTCAGGAGCCTTGTCAAGTGTTGTGTTCTTGTCCCTTCCAGGCCTTCAAGCGCCCACATTGACGCACACCGATCTGTATGTCGTGGTTTAAATTGTTGAGGTGCTTTCATGCTTCTTCGTGTTGATGCACCTGACCTGTCCCAAGTTTCAATAGGCGAAGGCCTATTGTGGCTTGTTGAGTCCTATGGTTTCTCCCAGGACGGACAATCCGTATTGGTGCGAGCCACTTACACGGATTCAGCTGATCTTGTGCCTGGTACGCTGCACTATGCAATGTGGGTGTACGACCTTGGAACCCAGAGCTATACCCAATGCTTGAATGCTGTTTACTCGGGCGCAAGTGCGCCCGCAAGCACTTTCGAGGTACTCAGTGCAACGTTTGCGAGGAGTGGCAGTTCTGACCTGATTTTGCTGGAGACAGCGCCACGGGGCGGCGACCAGACACAATCGAGTTTGGCGTTGGTGGTCGGCGGTAACCTGACGGAGTCCAACCTCCTCGCCAGTGTGCTGGGACTGACCGAGTCGATACCCATTGAAAAGTCTTTGATCACGGCAGATGGCCGCTTTTTGGTCATACAGACCGATAGTGCGGTTCTAGCCGCAGAAGGTTCTCCAGATACCAATAGCACCAGCGACATTTATTTGATCGATTTACTCACCACGAAAATTGAACGCGTCAGTTTTGTGGGCGGAGCGGAGGTGTTCGCTGCGGTGCAATTGGGCAGCGTGATTGTGGTGGGCAATCAAGTCAAAGTTGCTTTCAGCACCACAGGAGCTTTTTCTTCAAACGATACAAATGGATCAGCGTCTACGCCCGATGGGCAGCGGGATGGATACGTCTGGACACAAGGTTTTGATCCTCAAGGCCTTCAGGGATCCGGAGCCATTGAACTGGTCTCAAAAGCGATCGACGGTAAGGCCTCTGGATTCGTGTCTGAGTCGTCAGTGCTTGTAACGACTGCGGGTGTTTTTTTTGATAGCCAGGCAGATAATTTGATCGTCGGCGACGCAAACAATGCATCGGATGTTTTCTTTCGAAGCATCGCCAGTTCAATCTCTAGAGTTCAACCAGAAGGGGTTGGGGAGATTGTGTCTGGAGCCACCTTGGCTGGAGTTAGTCTAGATGGGTCCAAAGCAGTTTTACTCAGCAATTCCCCAGATCTGGTTGGGCAGACTGGTGTTCAGCAGTTGATAGCTGTTGACGTCGGTGCTTCAAGTTGGACGGTTGTTTCAAAAAACGTCAGTGGTTTTGCTAATGATTGGGTGATTGAAGGCGGAATATCGAACAACGGTGCTGCCTATAGCTTTACCTCTGCTGCGTCCAATTTATCGCTCGGCGACTCGACGGCATTGTCTGGAGATTTATTCATTCAATTTAATGCGCCCCTCGCCGGGGGCGTTGCCATAACTGGATTGGCACGCGAGGGGCAGACCCTCACGGCAACAAATACGCTGTCCGATCCTGATGGACTCGGTCCCATCACCTACACATGGTATTCCAGTGGTTCTGGAGTCCCGATCAAAGTTGGACAGAATTTGACTCTGACCCAAGCTGAGATTGGTATGACTATCACCGTTGTGGCGAGCTATACCGACGGCTTCGGCAAGGCCGAGAGTGTGATCAGCGCGGCGACCAGCGCCGTGGTCAACGTTAACGACCTTCCCACGGGCAGCGTCACGATCAGTGGCACAGCCACCGAGGGCCAGACCTTGACCGCCACGAACACGCTGGCCGATTCAGATGGACTTGGCGTGATCGGTTACCAGTGGCAGTCCGCTGGGGTGAACATCAACGGTGCCACTGGCAGCACTTACACCCTGCAGCAGGGTGATGTGGGCAAAGCCATCACGGTGGTGGCCAGTTACACAGACAGCCTTGGCAAGGCAGAGAGCGTGAGCAGTACGGCGACCGATACCGTCACACGCTACAACACTGCCCCTTCGCTCACAGCACCGCTCGCTGCGGCTTATACAGATACGGCTGGCAATGACAGCTTCAGCATCAGCAGCGGCACACTCTTGGCCAGCGATGCCGAGAACGACGCGCTGATCTTCGGCATTCAAGGGGTTGTCGATGGTCTTGGCACCTCCGTCAGCCTGGGTGGTCTGTACGGTACATTGATGGTGAACAAGGCCAACGGAGCTTGGACCTACACACCCGATGGTGCGGCCATACAGGCGCTGGACAGCAACGCCAGCGAGAGCTTCACTGTGACGGTCAGTGACGGGCTGGCGGTGACCAGCCAGACGTTTGCTGTCAAGATCAATGCCTCGGTCGACATCCCCACGCTGACCTCCAAATACTTCTTGCTGGCCGGCTCGGGTGCCAACCATGTGGACTACCAGCTCAAGGCCAGCCCGTTGAGTCTGCAAGGCCAGTACATCAGCCAAGCGGGCACCACGGGGGTGGACACCATCCACGTTCGTGCTGGCTCTTCTATTGACTTCACCAACAGCGGAGCAAGCGCTGACAAGGTCTATCTTGATGGAGCCTATGCCAGCTATGGTGTTTTGCTCACGGGCAACGTGATGACGCTGTACCGCGGCAGCGGTGCCAGCCGAGAGCTGGTGCGAGTGGTCAGAGGTACCAGCCTGGTCAGTAGCGACCTGCTGGTGTTTGCTGATGGCAGTGTCAGTACTTGGGACCTTTTTAACCTGCTCAGGAGCGGCACCCAATTGCCCAGCCTGGGCAGCGAAACGACTCAGGCACCGCTTGGGGCAGCTGCACCGGGCAGCACTCTGAGCGCCACGATCAAAGCGTTTGCCTTGGACAGCAGCGGCGAGACCTTTGCTTCTGTCGGACAAGGCATGAAGCTTACGGCCGTGGGCAGTGTCGGTGTGGACACGGTGTACGTGAGTGACGGCAGCACCGTGGACGCCACCTTGCTGGGTGCCAGCAGCGACCTGATTTACCTGCGTGGCAACTGGGGCGACTACAGCAAAAGCGTGGCCGGTAGCGTCCTGACATTCAGCCGCCTCGTTAACGGCCAGACCGAAAGCGTCAAGGTGATTGGTGGCAACGGTGCGCTCAACGACAAGCTGATATTTGCCGACGGCGCGGTGCTCTCCAACAACGCCAAGCTCGCGCTCAACACCAACCTGAACGCGGCCATCGAGACCGTTACCGGCTACGACCTTAACACCACCACACCGGGCCTTCGCCCAAGGCTGCAAGCCAGCGCTTTGGACAACGTGAGCAACCTGGACGTGAGCTCGGACATCGTGTTGAGGTACAGCGATTCGGTGACTGCTCAGACGGGCAAGTACATCCGCATTGTTGACGACGGTGGAGCGGGTTTCCGTGGTGAGAGCAGCAATCACACCCAGCTGATCGCCGTCACTGACAGCACGCAGGTGAGCGTCGTTGGCGGTAAGGTCACGCTCAACCCTACGTTTGATCTGGACCTGGCGAGCAACTACCACATTGAAATTGACGCAGGTGCCTTTGTGGGTCAAACATCGGGGCAGGCCACAGAGGCCTACAACGGCAGCAGCAGTCTGAACTTCAGCACTGTCACGCCGGGTACCGGTGTCTTGGCCAACGCGGTGGCGTCACAGTTCATGAACAGCAACGCAGCGATGGTGGCAGGACAAAACTGGCTGGACATTGAAGGAATTGGCAGCCCATCGGGCAGCGCTGTGGCGCTGGACTTGGCGGGTGGCAACTACGCGCTGGTGGCCAAGGACTACGACGCCACAGGAGGCAACAGCAGTACCGGCTACGACGGCATTGCGCTGGGAGACCTGAAAGTGGCGTTGAACAACTTTGCGTTGGGGGATCTGGTATACATCGACGACCAGTTCAACAACGTGAGTGCCCAAAATGATCTGACGCTCGCGGCGGTGCTGGACCAAGGCACAGCCCCTACCTTGATTCAGTTCTCTGACACCAACTTTGGGGGCTTTATGGAGGTCACTCTCTTTGGCTCTACAACCACCTTTGACTCCTTGGCTGCGTTCAACCAATTGGTTGGCGGTGTGGCCGTGATTTCGGCGTGATGCGCGAGGTTACAGGCGGCATCTGGCTTTCCGGGTTGAGCGGCTGCCGCATGCGCTCCAGTTGCATGCCATCCACGCTTGAACGCACGCCCAAAGAACCGCTGCCCGCACGGACTGTAAATTTGCGCAAGGCGATGTCCAGCGCCTCAATGACCGGGTAAGCCGCGCAAGCCTGCACGATGCGCGTCATCAACCGCTCTTGGGTCTCGTACAGCCCGTCGGCGGCCAGTCGTTCGATCTCGATCACCAGCGGGTCGTAGTCGAACACATGCGCCATGCCGTCTTCGGGAATCAGCACCAGATCGGGGGCGATCCACAGCGTCAAGTCCAGCGCGTGGTACTCGGGCACGGTGTCGCCGGGGGCGTAGGTGCCGATGCGGGTGGCCAGGTGAAAGTCTTTCAGCTCGATCCGGCTGGCGGTGGGTGATGTGGGCAAGTGCATGGGGGTCATCAAGATTTAACTTTTCAAGCGGCGATTCTTGCGGCTTTTTTCAAAAAATGCGTCGGGCTTGGTTTGCACCCAGCGGATGAAGCGGGCCATCTCTTCGGGTTGCTTCAGGGCCTCGACCGTGGCGTAGGTGCGGGCCAATTCGGTCTCGGTGAACAGCGCATGGATTTGCCGGTGGCAAATGCGGTGCAGCACCACGGTCTGTGCGCCCCCGTGGGACTTGGGCACCAGATGGTGTGCGTCTTGTTGGCTGGGCGGAATGGGCCGCTCGCACAGCGGACACAGTACGGCGTCGCTGCGCGGTGCGGGCAGGGCTTCAAGCTGGGCTTGAATGAGTTTTTTGCGAATGCGCCCTGTCACGGCAACAAGACTGTTTGAACCATCGCCCAAGGCTACAACAGACCGATAACGGCACAGGCCGCACAGGGCGATTGATCCCGCTTGCTTTCAGGGCATCAGGTCAATCAAGATCTCGTTGCGCCGATTCCAAGGCAGGGTGAAAGGGTCGTCGTAGCGGGCGATTTGGGCGGTGGGGCTGAGCTTGAGTTGGCGAGCCTGCGCCCAAACCCGCAGGCGCTCGGTCTGCTCCTGAATGCTCGCTTGTGTGGTGAAGCCGCTGAAGCGCAGCGCCACCGTTTCGTGCTCGGGCACGGGGCGCAGCTGGATTTGCGGGTTGAGCGGCTGGGGCAGGGTCTGCACGCTCTCGGCCGACGGCATCACAAAATGCACGCGCCAACCCTGGTCGTCTGGCACCACGGTCACGGGCGCGGTCATGGAAATTTTGCGCTGCGCACCCAGCCCGGCTTGCAGGTTGTCGCCAAAAATGTAAGAAGCGATGCGCCGAAAGCCGCTGCGGCTGGCGGCATCGAAGTCGCCCTGGATTTGCGTTTGCGCCACCGTGAAGGCGGCGTAGCGGCGCACCTCAAACGGTGGGTCTGAAACGAGCACGGTGTAACGCGGTTCTTCAACGGCCATGGCGGATCCACTCAAAAGGAACAAGACGGGAAATAAGAGGGGTGGTAAGAAGGGCGATAAGAGGGAAAAAAGCCAGCGCATCGGAGTCTTTCATTTGGCGAGTAGGGTCATGACAGCAAATTCAGGCGTGCACCTCGGTCCGCTGGCGCACGCCTGCGGACGCTTGATCAGCCCCTGACCATGCGCATCACCTCGCCCGCATCCAGGGTGGACGCCCGGGCCTGGATGTCGCCCGAGTGCTGCTGTTGCAGGGTTTTGCCGCTGCTCAACAGGCCTTGGTAGGTTTGGCGCAGCAAGTCGGTTGACATGACACGACCGCCTGCGTAATAACGTTTGGCCAAATGGCCGAGCGCGTAAGTGCTGGCAAATGAAAACGCCATGCCCGTGGCTTGGCTGCCAATACCGCCCAGCAGCTTGCCCCCCGCCTTGCCCAGCAAACCGCCCAGCAGCTTGCGGCCAAACTCTTCGATGTATTGCGAGGTCAGGCCCACACCCGCAGCGGCAATGAACTCCTTGATGTGCCCTTGGTCGAGCGACACGCCATGGGCCAGGCCCACGCGGTAGACCATTTTGATTTGCAGCGGAATGATGGCCATGGACGCCCAGGACTGGGGCAGCAACTCCAGCGCGCCGTTCAAGATGGCGTAGTTGAGGATGGAGCGGTCGATGGCAGCGTTGTCCACGGCGGGCGCAGCGGGGGCGGCGGGCGAGGCGGGCACTGCAGGCTCAGCGGGCGTGATGTGTGCCAGGGGCCCGGCCGATGCGGCGCCCACTGCGCCGGCCAGGGCGACGCCTGACAAAGCGGTGGCCGTCGCCACAGCGTGCAGCGGCGCGGCAGCTTCTTCGGCATAAGCGGCTTGTGCCAAGGCGTGGGTATGCGCGGTGGTCTCGGGCTCCGCACCGCCCAGCTGCAAATCGGTTTTGAGGCGCTGCAAAAACGCCGTCTCGGCTGGGCTGCACAGGCCGTCGGCGTGGCACACGGCGGTGGCCCACTCATAGGCCAGTTGGCGGTGCATCGGCTCTTGCAGCTGCGCTGCGGCTTGTTGCGCCGACAAACGTCCCAGCAGCGCGGCTTGCACAGCCTGGGCGAGTTGCCTGGCGCCACCTTGCTCGTCGAGCTGCAAAGACAGGTCACGCACAAAGTCGCGCTCGGCTTGGGACTTCTCTCCATCGGCCATGGCGGCGTGAACCATGATGGCCAAAAGCGCTTGCTGGGTGGGGGCGTTGATCATGTGACTTGCAGGAATTGAATGGGGTTGAAGACAAAAACCGATTCAAGCACATGGGGCCAAAAGGGTACCTGTTGGCGAGGGGCAATGACCTGTGGCTAAAGGGAATTGACACGCTTTGCGCAGGCGCTGCGCTTTTGACAACGACGCGCCTCATGGGGATCGGTGAAAAAGAAGAGGGTATGCCCCTCAAGGTATTTGTTGCGCTGCGTGTTTCACACGCAAGATTTCGACGGTTCGGCTCTCGGTCAGCACGCGGTAAAACACGATGTCGTTCGGGTGCACCACCAGTTCGCGCAACCATTCGGGCAAACCTGGCCGGCCCTGCCGACCAAGCTGTGGGTGCTGTGCCAGCCTCCCCGTCTTGTCTCGCAATTCTTGGCCAAAGCTCTGGGCTCGCGTGGGGTTGTCCTTGCCGATGTAGCGCACGATGGCGCGCAAGTCTTCGCGGGCCATCGGACGCCATGCGACGCGAAAAAGCGGCTGCGTCATGCTCGTATTTTCTGACTCAAGGCATCCAGCTCGGCGGCCATGTCGGCCATGACGTCATCGTGCGCAATGCTTGGTCGCGGGTCATCCAGCGATGCCTGGATTTCGCTGGCCAGCCACTGGTTATAGGCGGCGGCTTCGTGTGCACCGCGCATGGCGTTGGCCCTGCCTCGGTTACCCGCAGTCGGTTCTTTGTCGGCCGGGTCGTAGTCGGTCGCGTCGAACTGGCCCACTGTGATGCCAATTTCTCGCAACACATTGAACGCCGCCAGAGGATTGCCAAAGCGGCGCGGCTCGGTGCTGCGGGCCTTTGACAGCAGGGCGCCGGAGCCGCTGCGGGTGTCGATCTGAACCAGAAACGCCCCGCCTTGCCCCTTCAGGGTCACGCCCGACACACCGCCGGCGTCGTTTGCAGCACGCAGCTGCTCCAGGGTGATGCTTTGCATGATGGGCTCCTTGTCCGTTGCGTTTGAAAACAAGGTTGATTGTGCAGGTATTCAAGGAGCCGTGCAATCTGGCGAGGTCTGTCACCATGTGATGCGGGGGGCAGTCCCCGGGACAAATCAGCCAAGGGACACCGATGAACTTCCACGCCAAAGCCTTGCTGGCCTTTCTCACTTTTCACGTCATCGTCACGGGCGGCGGACTGATGTTTGACCAGGTACCGCAGGCACTTGGCCAAGGCGCGAACGAGAACGACGCCCAGCTGGTGGGCGCGGTGCTTTGGGCGGTGTGGTGTCTGACGCTGTCGATGGGCGCGCTCGGGATGGCGTACCTGGGGCGGGCGGCTTGGAAGTTGGGCGGGGGAGTTTGTGGCGTGGCGGGGTACGGTAGCGGGGATGGACGGACGAACGATCATCCTGCCCATGCGGAACAATCATAAAATTTGAAGCGCCGTGACGGCGAGCCGTGTCACCCGTCATGAATACCCGCCAGTGTCCATCGTCGTGCCGGGGGCTCCTTTTTTCAACATGCCCTTCATCCGCAAACTCATCCAAGACGCCAAGGCTGGACACTTCACCGCCGTGTATCTGGTGCTCGAATTGATCGCGGTCGGGATCACGGTCGCGCTGCTGATCACCTGATCCCCACCGCTCAAGGTCTCGTTATACTGTTCATCCATACAGTATTCGGCACCCCCCATGCTCGCCCTCATCGACGGCAACAACTTCTACGTCTCCTGCGAACGCGTCTTCCAGCCCTGGCTGCAAGGCCGGCCGGTGGTTGTGCTGTCCAACAACGACGGCTGCGCCATTGCCCGCAGTGACGAGGCCAAGGCCCTGGGCATCAAAATGGGCGCGCCTTACTTCCAGCTGCGCGAGCTCGAGCGCGACGCCGGCCTGATCGCCCTCTCGGCCAACTTCGCCCTCTATGGCGACATGAGCCACCGCATGATGAGCCTGGCCGCAGGCCTGGGCCACAAGCAAGAGGTCTATTCCATCGACGAAAGCTTTGTCGACCTCAGCGGCATCCGTGGCGACCTGGTGCGCCGCGCCCGCACCATCCGCAAACGCATCCACCAATGGATCGGCATCCCCACCTGCATCGGCATCGGCCCCACCAAAACCCTGGCCAAACTGGCCAACGCCATCGCCAAAAGCGCCGAACGCAAACCCGGCAGCTACCCGGCCCAACACGCCCAAATCTGCCACCTTGGCGCGTGCACCCCCGAAGAACTGCAGGCCCTGCTGCAGGCCACCGAAGTGGGCGACGTGTGGGGCGTGGGCCGCAAGATCGGGGCGCAACTGCGCGAGAACGGCATCCACACCGCGCTCGACCTGCAACGCATGAACCCGGCCGCCGCCAAAGCGGGCTGGTCGGTCGTGCTGGAAAAAACCGTGCGCGAACTGAACGGCACCCCCTGCATCGAGTTCGAAGACGAACCCCCGCCCAAACAACAAATCGCCTGCACCCGCAGCTTTGGCCACCCGGTGACCGAGCTGATCGAGCTGCAAGAAGCCATCACCGAATTCGCCTGCCGCGCCGCAGAAAAACTGCGCAAACAAGGCAGCCACACGGGCCAAATCATGGCCTTCATCCGCACCAGCCCCTTCCGGCAACAAGACCCGCAATACAGCCGCAGCGCAAGCATCCCCCTGCCCAGCCCCACAAGCGACAGCGCCCACATCACCCAGGCGGCCAACGCCATCGTCAAACGCCTGTACAAACCCGGCTACAAATACGCCAAAGCAGGCGTGATGCTGATGGACCTGCAACCGGCCACCCGCGAACAACTGACCCTGGACTTTGACGAGACCATGCCCGAAAACCGCGTGCGCCTGATGCTGGCCATGGACCAGCTGAACCAGCGTTATGGGCGAGGGACGCTCAAGCTGGCCAGTGCGGGGGCAGGGCACACCGCCAAACTCTGGCACATGAAACAGAACTTCAAAACGCCGGGTTACACCACCGATTGGGCCAACTTGTGCACGGTGCAGATGGACGTTTGAGGTCAGAAGCAAAGCGATTAGAATTCGCCGACCGCCCGGTTGGTTAATTTGGCAAATTGGGCATCAACCTCACAGAAAGCTCTCAACCATGTCCCAAGTCCTGCAAAGTTTCATCGGTGGCCAATGGATCGGCCAGCAAGGCGCACAAAATCTGCGCAGCGCCCTCAATGGCCAGACGGTTTACCAAACCCATGCCGAAGCCATTGACTTTGGCGACGCGGTGCACCATGCCCGCACTGTGGGCCTGCCCAACCTGCTCAAGCTGGACTTTCAAGAGCGCGCCCAGCGCCTGAAGGCCTTGGCCAAGTACTTGGGTGAGCACAAAGAGCAGCTCTACGCCATCTCGGCCCACACGGGTGCCACCCGCGCCGACAGCTGGGTGGACATCGAAGGCGGCGCGGGCACTTTGTTTGCCTATTCCAGCATGGGCAGCAACGAACTGCCCAGCGGCAACCTGATCCACGAAGGCCCGGCTTTTCCTTTGGGTAAAAAAGGCGGCTTTGCGGGCACGCACATTCTGGTGCCACGCGGCGGCATCGCGGTGCACATCAACGCCTTCAACTTCCCTATCTGGGGCCTCTTGGAAAAGTTCGCGCCCAGCTTTTTGGCCGGCATGCCTTGCATTGGCAAACCCGCTTCGTCCACCAGTTACCTGACCGAAGCCATGGTGCGCTTGGTCGAGCAATCGGGCATCTTGCCTGCCGGTTCGCTCCAGTTGGTGATCGGCTCCACGGGCGACCTGCTGGACCGCCTGAATGGCCAGGACGTGGTGACCTTCACCGGCTCAGCCGACACCGCCGCCATGCTGCGTGTGCACCCCAATGTGGTCAAACACAGCATTCCTTTCAACGCCGAAGCCGATTCGCTCAACTGCGCCATCCTCGCGCCCGATGTGACGCCCGACGACGAAGAGTTTGATTTGTTCGTGAAAGAAGTCGCCCGCGAGATGACCGTCAAGGCGGGCCAAAAATGCACCGCAATCCGCCGCGCCATCGTGCCGCGCCAGCACCTGGATGCTGTCGCCGAAAAGCTTAAAGCCCGTCTGGCCAAAGTGGTGGTGGGTGACCCATCGGTCGAGGGCGTGAAGATGGGGGCCCTGGCCTCACATTCGCAACAAGCCGACGTGGCCGAGCGTGTGGCCCTGCTGCGCCAAAGCGCCGAGCTGGTGTTTGGCGGCGGTGCTGGTTTCAGCCCAGTGGGGCAGGGCGTCGAGGGCGGTGCTTTCTTCCAGCCTACGTTGCTGCTGTGCCAGAAACCTTTGCAAACCGACAGCGTGCACGACGTGGAAGCCTTTGGCCCCGTGAGCACGCTCATGCCTTACGACGGCATTGACGAAGCCCTGCAGCTGGCCGCTCGCGGCCAAGGCAGCCTGGTGGGCACGCTGGTCACCAAAGACCCGCAAATTGCTGCCCGCGTGATCCCGGTGGCAGCCGCCTTGCATGGCCGCCTGCACATCCTGGACCGCGAATCTGCGGTGGAATCCACCGGCCACGGCTCGCCGCTGCCTCCGCTCAAACACGGTGGCCCCGGCCGCGCAGGCGGCGGTGAAGAACTCGGCGGCATCCGCGCTGTCAAGCACCTGATGCAGCGCACCGCCTTGCAAGGCTCGCCCACCATGATCGCCGCCGTCACGGGCGAGTACATGCGCGGTGCCAAGCTGATCGAGACCGAGGTTCACCCCTTCCGCCGCCACTTTGAAGACCTGCAGATTGGCGAGAGCTTGCTCACCCACCGCCGCACCGTGGGCGAAGCCGACATCGTGGCCTTTGGCGGCCTGTCGGGCGACTATTTCTACATGCACTTTGACGAGATCGCTGCCAAGGATTCACCGTTTGGCAAGCGCATCGCGCACGGCTACTTCGTGTTGTCTGCAGCCGCCGGCCTGTTCGTTTCGCCCGCGCCCGGCCCGGTGCTGGCCAACTACGGCTTGGACACGCTGCGCTTCGTCAAGCCCGTGGGCATTGGCGACACCATCCAGGCGCGCTTGACCGCCAAACGCAAGATCGACCGCAACAAGAAAGACGCCAACGGCGTGGGCCAAGGCGTGGTCGCCTGGGACGTGGAAGTGACCAACCAGTTGGGCGAGCTGGTGGCCAGCTACGACATCTTGACGCTGGTGGCCAAGAAGGGCTGAAACTGGGTCATGCAGGCCGCGCTTTCAGGCGTCTAATTGATGAGGCCCGATGAAGTCTGCATGAACGTTTTTTTGTTGTAGGAGCGACGCCCCCGTCGCGATCACCCCCGCAGACCACCAAGAATCGCCCCGAGGGCGGGGCTCCCACAAAATGCAGGGCAATCTCCCCGTAGGAGCGACGCCCCCGTCGTGATCCCCCCGCAGACCACCAAGAATCGCCCCGAGGCCGAGGCTCCCACAAAATGCAGGGTAATGCCCTTGTAGGAGCGACGCCCCCGTCGCGATCACCCTCGCAGACCACCCACAATCGCCCCGAGGGCGGGGCTCCCACAAAATGCGGGGCAATCTCCCCGTAGGAGCGACGCGCCCGTCGCGATCCCCCCGCAGACCACCAAGAATCGCCCCGAGGCCGAGCCTCCCACAAAATGCAGGGTAATGCCCTTGTAGGAGCGACGCCCTCGTCGCGATCACCCCCGCAGACCACCCACAATCGCCCCGAGGCCGAGGCTCCCACAAAATGCAGGGTAATGTCCATGTCGACAATCCTTTCACTTTAACCTTCACAGGGCCTGAGGCCATTGCCATGACTATTTATGACCGCTACGTCTTGCCCTACCTGATCGACATCGCCTGCGGCCTGCCCATGGTGCAGGCGCAGCGCCGCCAGTTGGTGCCCCAAGCGCAGGGTCGTGTGCTGGAGATCGGCATGGGCACTGGCCGTAACCTGCCGTTTTACGACCGAACCCGCATCACTCGCCTGGTGGGTGTGGACCCGGCCATGCAGATGCACCGCTTGGCCCAAAAGCGCAGCCGCGAAGCAGGCATTGAAGTGGAACTGATGGGCTTGTCGGCCGAGCAATTGCCCACGGCCAATGCCAGCTTTGACACCGTGGTCTGCACCTACACCCTGTGCAGCATCCCGGATGCGGCACAAGCCCTGCGCGAGATGCGCAGGGTGCTGGTGCCGGGCGGCAAGCTCTTGTTTTGCGAACACGGCCGGGCACCTGACGAAGCTGTGCGCCGATGGCAGGACCGCCTGCAACCGCTGTGGGGTCCGCTGGCTGGGGGCTGCCAGCTGGGGCGTGACATACCTGCTTTGTTGGAAGAAATAGGCTTTGCATCCAGCATCCAGTCGGGCTACCTGGCGGGTCCGCGCCCGATGACATTTCACTACTGGGGCCAAGCGCAAGCGGCGTGAGTTGGCGCATCCGGGATAATCCCGCCCATGAGATCCCCTATTGCCGTCGTTGACGTTGACCGTTGCGAAACCTGGACCCGTTACAAAAACGGTTTGTGTGACACCTGTGCGGCCAACTGCTGCACCATGCCGGTCGAGGTCAAGTTGGCCGATCTGGTGCGGCTGGAGCTGGTGGACCCCTTTGAGGCCGAGCACGAAGACCCCAAACAAATTGCCAAGCGCCTCTCCAAAGCCGGCTTGATCGAGCATTTCAACTTCAAGAACAGCATCTTCAGCTTGGCACGCCGTGCCAGCGGCGACTGCCAGTTTCTGGATGCCAAAACCCGCCGCTGCACGGTGTACGACAAACGGCCCAACACTTGCCGCTTGCACCCGCAGGTGGGGCCACGTCCCAACCATTGTCCTTACGGCAACAAAGCGCAGTCGCGCTGAGGGTGTTGCTCAAGCGATGAGCAAGTGACTCGGCAACAACAATAGCGCAGCCAGTGGCATGGGTTTGCTGTAAAAGAAGCCCTGTGCTTGCCTGCACCCCAAACGCAGCAAGGTGTCACGTTGGAAACGGGTTTCAACCCCTTCCGATGTGACTTCAAGCTCCATGGACTTGGCCAAAGCCAAAATGCCCAGAACAATTTTTTCGTTTTCTTTTCGATCGAGCCCAGCCGTGAAGGACATGTCGATTTTCAGTTTCTGAATGGGCAGAGTTGACAGACGGGACAGCGATGAATAGGACTTGCCAAAGTCGTCGATGGCAATGCGAAGCCCCAAGCCCATGATGGACTGCAGTTGAATGGACAGCTCTTGGGGACTTAAACCAAAATCCGACTCCGTGATTTCAAGCACAAAGGCGTCCAGGCCATTTTCCAAATCCGCCGCCAGCGCTGAGAGGATGGTGAAGAGCCGTTTTCCTGCCAGCAATTGGGGCGAGGAGTTGAAAGAAATCACGGCTTTGGGAAATTTCAGGCGGATGGCCAGGCTGTCATGCACCACCTGTTGGAACATGCTTTGGGTCAAGGGGTCAATCAGGCCCGATTGTTCGGCCAGGTCAATGAATTCAGCCGGACTGATGGCGCCCAGCTCCTCATCATACCAACGGGCCAAGGCCTCAAATCCCACGATTTCTCCGGTCAGCATGTCCACTTCAGGCTGGTAGTGCGGTGTGATTTTGCCTTCGCGAATGGCCCCGGCCAATTTGCTGTCCACTTTGGCTTTGCGCAGGGTGACCGACATCATTTGGGCGTTGAGCCATTGAATTTGATTGCGGCCTGATGCCTTGGCAAAAAGCAGGGCGGTGTCTGCAAAAACCAGCAGTTCATGGATGCTGCTGGAATGGTCAGGATAGACGGCTGCGCCTGCGCTGAAGGTGGCTGTGACTTGCACTGCGCCAAGGTGGTTGAGGGTCAAGAGTGCGGGTTCAAAAATCCGTTTCAAGGTGTCTTGAAACGCGGGCCATGGCGTCTTGACGTCCAGGACGGCGATGAATTCGTCGCCGGATCTGCGACACAAAAAATTGCCCTCAGGCAGGGTTGATTTCAGATGTTGTGCGGTTTGCCTGAGCACTTCGTCGCCTTGTTCATGGCCAAATGTGTCGTTGATGTTTTTGAAATGATCAAGGTCAATGAACAGCAAGACAAACCCATCATCGCCATTTTTTTGATGAATGTATTCAAGAAATCCTCTGTAGTTGGGCAAACCCGTGAGGACGTCCTCGCACAGCAGATTTTTGAGTTTTTTCTCGGCATCACGAATGGCGCGAATGTCCGAAAACACAGACACATGGCCTTGGCTTTCGCCATGCTCACCCAGCAAGGCGGACACAGACAGCAGCACTGGCAACTGCGATTGTTGCTTGCTCAAGAAATAGGTTTCTCCTCGCCAGGCGCCCAGGCGTCGGACCGTGTCGGCAATGATCTTGGCATCCAGGTCCTTGTGATCCTGGATGTACAGCCGTCCTGCAGGTTGGTTGATCAGCTCTTGTCGGCTGTAACCGGTCATGTCGGTCAAGGCGGTGTTGACATCCATGATCAAACCCTGCGGATTGGTGATCAAAATCGCCTCGGCAGCGGTCTCAAAAATTCTTGAAAAAACCTGCAATTTTTGGGTGGCCAATTGTTGCTTTTGCAGCATGTTTTGCAAGGCACCGGACACTTTGGAAATTTCATCACCTGAGTGGGCATCAATGCTTTTGATGCCATGGCCTTGCACAATGTCCGAGGCCAGTTGAACCAGGTTTTCCAAACGCAGCGTGGTGCGTTCAGAAAACAGCCTTGTCCACCGTTTGAGCCCGAGCAACAGCAAACCTGCACTGCTCAAAGAGAGCAGCAAACCAGCCAAGACAAACTTGAAGGCAGACCAATACGTTTGTTGCAGTTGAATGTGCAGGGCAAAATTTCTGGCCCCATCGCGCCACTCAAACACGAAAGCTTCGGTGTGCTCGGTGAGCTCCGGCGCTTTGTCAAAAGGCCTGAGTTGGTAGTTCACTTTCAGGTCTTCCGGAAAATTCAATACCGACACGATGTTGCCCAGATCCAGATCAAGCAAAACAAGCCCGATGGGGCTGTCCGAAAAATCTGCAGTGATCGGCCTGCTGACGCTCAAATGATCTTGTTGCCCCAGCTGGATGAGTTGCAGATGGGTCTGGCTGTCTTGAATGGTTTTTTGAATGTTGGTCTGTGATGTCAGAGCCAAGCTCGTTGCATGTTGACCTTGCACGAAAGGTCTGCCCAGGTAATCGAGCAGTTCAAATTGGCTGTTAGGGTTTTGATTGGCCTGGGTCAACAGGGGCACCAGGTACTGGCCGCGTCCGCTGGAGTCGGTCAAACCTGTCCAGACTTGGGTGGACTGGGCCAGGTCGGCAGATTGTTTGACCGCAGAATTGAATTCAAACGACAGCCGGGTCGACATCAAGGCTTTGTAGTGTTTGAAGTCCTCTCGTTGAAAAGCATAAATGCCGTAGCTGGCCAACAAGATGCTCAGACTGGTGACGCCAATGAGGTAGGTGCCAAACAAGCCAAAAACATCGCGGCTGATCTGGGCCTTGATGGATGCTGCTTCACCCATGTCAATCCAGCGCTGTCAATTGGCCCGTGGGGGTCAGTTTGACAAACAGGACTTGCGATTTGTCCAGGGCATCATGCCGTTGCGGGGTGAAGGCTTGGGCGTAGTGCTTGACCGCGCCGCTGAAGGGGGGGAGTGTTTCCAGGGCTTGTCTGATTTTGGGGGGCGAAGTGGTTTGAGCGATTTGCACAGCGCTGGCAATCAGGTGCACGGTGTCGTAGGCATGCGCGGCCCCCACGGCGCTGGGGATGTCGTGTGGGCTTTTGATGCCTTTGTTTTTCAAGATCCAGTTGGCCAGATAAACAGCTCGGGGCCGTTTGTTCTGATGGAAAGTGAAGGTCTGTATGAAATCGACTTGCACCAAGTTCAGCTCGTCTTTGACCATGTCGTGCAAGGTGCCTCCTACGGCGCCCCAATGGGAGACAACGGGCAATCGCATGGCGCTGGGGTGCGTGGCCATTTCCTTGATCAAAATGGCAGCTTCTTTTTCGTTACCGACAAAGAGCAAGCCCTGGGTTTGTGCATCCAGGCAGTTTTGGTAGTGGGTCTTGAGGGAGAGATCTCCCCAGTTGTACCAGCGGATCACGGTGAAGCTGACTTTGTCGTGCTCCGTTTTTTTCTGAATCACTTTTTCTGCCGATCTTCCCCAGGCGGTGTTGGGCAAGATGGCGCAGGCGCGTTGTGCGCCGTATCGGGTGGCTAAGCGCTTGACCATGGCCTCGACGCCCCAGGCGTCCTTGAGTGAGACGCGAAACGAATAGGACGGTTTGAATTCGTGGTCCGTGATGGGGTCGGCCGATCCCCAAACACTGATCAGTGGCACCTGCAAGCGATGGGCCTCGGGCAACATTTCGACGCTGATCGGGCTGTATTTACCGGTCAGCACGGCCACCAAATTCCGGGTTTTGGCCAAGGTGACGAAATTGTCCTTGCCGCGTGCAGACAGGCCTTTGTTGTCGGTGCTGATCAGTTTCAGGGGGCGTCCACCCAAGACGCCACCACCGCTGTTGATTTCTTCCATGGCGGCCTGAATGCCCCATTCAATGGCCATGGCCGAGGTGTTGGTCTTGAGGCTGTAGGCATCGTCAAACCCGATCCACACGGGGGCGAGATGGGGGTTGACACCGCTTTGTGCCCAGACTGTCAAGGCCCCTGCACCTGCAGCCAAGGTCACAAGGCGGGGCAGCCATTTTTGAGCCCACTTGCGCAAAGGTCCAGGGCATGGGTTCATGAGTGACGTCTCGCGGGTGGCTTGCCCATCAATGCGCGTTGGCCGGATTCATGAATCGGTAGCAATCACACGCACGCGATTGCAACAGCGGTCGATCGAGCACCCGCAACTGGCCTCGGGTGACTTCGATCAAACCTTCTTGGCTCAATTTGCCGGCCGCCAATGTCACCGATTCGCGGCGTATGCCCAGAATGTCTGCGATTTCCTGGTGGGTGATTTGGAGACTTTGTCCTTCGGTTTTGTCCAGCGTGTTCATGATCCAGCGCACAATTTGTTGTTCGTTGCTGTGCTTGCTGCTGCACACGGTGGGCATGGCAATTTGCAAAATCATTTGCCGTGTGGTGGCCATCCAGATTTTGAGAAAGTCGTTGTTTTGTCCCAGCTCTGACTGGAACAAGCCCAGGGGAAGTTTGTAGGCAAACCCGGCAAAGCGCACCTTGGCGCGGCTGAAATTTTGGTTGCCCCCCATGACACCACTGCCCACCATGCCTTCTTTGCCAATCAACACGATGTCTGCACTGGCACCGTTGGCCATGTCAATTTGCATGGCGATGATGGCGCTGACGGGGAAAAATACAAATTGGATGTTTTCGTGCGGTCTGAAAATCAGTTGGTCAGTTTCCAGACACACCAGCTGAAAGTGGGGCAGGAGTCGCAGGTATTTTTCCTGGATCAAATGTTTGAGCATCAAATTTTTTGATGGATTGAGCATTGATTGACTATTTATTGTTTCGATTGTTTTTATTATTTTATTTATAAATCAATGTTTATATGTGCGGCACCGGACGCATGGCGCTCTTCAGATGAAAGCTGTGCTGGCATGGAGGCCCGTTTGGGTGAAGTCGGGTCAGCTCAGGTGATGTGCGCCGGTTTTTGGGCGCAATAAAAAAAGCCTCCAGACGGGGCAGTCTGGAGGCTTTGCGCTTTTGAGGGCCGAGTGGTTTACATCGTGTCGATGAAACTGCGCAGTTTGTCGCTGCGGCTGGGGTGCTTGAGCTTGCGCAGCGCCTTGGCTTCGATTTGGCGGATGCGTTCGCGCGTCACGTCAAACTGCTTGCCCACTTCTTCGAGCGTGTGGTCAGTGGACATCTCGATGCCAAAACGCATGCGCAGCACTTTGGCTTCGCGGGGCGTGAGGCTGTCCAGGATGTCCTTGACCACGTCGCGCAGACCCGCTTGCAAGGCCGCGTCGATGGGCGCGGTGTGAGTGCTGTCTTCGATGAAGTCGCCCAGGTGGCTGTCGTCGTCGTCACCGATGGGGGTTTCCATGGAGATCGGCTCTTTGGCGATCTTCATGATCTTGCGGATCTTGTCTTCCGGGATTTCCATCTTTTCGGCCAGGATGGAAGCGTCGGGCTCAAAACCAAACTCTTGCAAGTGCTGACGCGAGATGCGGTTCATCTTGTTGATGGTCTCGATCATGTGCACCGGGATGCGGATCGTGCGGGCCTGGTCCGCAATCGAGCGGGTGATGGCCTGACGGATCCACCAAGTGGCATAGGTCGAGAATTTGTAGCCCCGGCGGTATTCGAACTTGTCCACCGCCTTCATCAAGCCGATGTTGCCTTCCTGGATCAAATCCAGGAACTGCAGACCGCGGTTGGTGTACTTTTTGGCGATCGAGATCACCAAGCGCAAGTTGGCCTCGATCATCTCTTTCTTGGCGTCACGGCTGGCGCGTTCGCCTGCGTTCATGCGCTTGTTGATGTCTTTGAGCTCATCGAGTGGCACGACCACTTGCGTTTGCAGGTCAATCAGCTTTTGCTGCAAGTCTTGCACGGGCGGGATGTTGCGGCCCATGACGGCGCTCCAGTTCTTGCCCGCTGCCGCCTGCTTTTCAATCCACTTGAGGTTGAGCAGCTGAGAGTCGACACGCTTGCCGTTCTTGTCACGCCCACTGAAGTCGGCGATGAATTGCTCTTGCGGGTAGCCGCATTTGTCCACAATGATGCGGCGCAGTTCGCGCTCTTTTTTGCGCACGTCGTCGACTTGGCCGCGCACCATGTCGCACAATTTTTCAATGGTTTTGGCCGTGAAGCGGATGTTCATCAGCTCTTCAGACAAGGCCGCCTGGACCTTGTTGTAAGCGGGCGTGCCCCAGCCTTCTTTGTCGTACACCTTGTGCACTTTTTCAAAGTACTCGGTGATGCGGTCAAAGCGTTCCAGGGCCTGGTTTTTCAGCTCTTCGAGTTTCTTGGTCAGGGCCTTGGAGCCGCCTTTGCCATCGTCGTCATCGGCTTCGTCAAATTCGTCGAAATCTTCTTCGGCCACGTAGTCATCGGCTTCGTTGAGCTTGGCAAAACCGTCGACCACGGTGGAGATGACGACCTTGCCTTCACGGATTTCGTTGGCCATGCGCAGGATTTCGGCGATGGTGGCGGGCGATGCGCTGATCGCGGCCATCATGTCCATCAAGCCGCCTTCGATGCGTTTGGCGATTTCGATTTCGCCTTCGCGGGTCAGCAGTTCCACGGTGCCCATTTCGCGCATGTACATGCGCACGGGGTCGGTGGTGCGGCCGAATTCGCTGTCCACGGTAGACAAGGCAGCTTCAGCGGCTTCTTCGGCTTCTTCTTCGGTTGAACCGGTGGGCGCGTTGTCGGTGATGATCAGGCTCTCGGCGTCGGGCGTTTGCTCGTACACCGCCACACCCAGGTCGTTCAGGGTGGCGATCACCACTTCCAGGGTTTCAGCATCGACCAGCTTGTCGGGCAAGTGGTCGCTGATTTCGCCATTCGTGAGGTAGCCGCGTGTCTTGCCCAGTTTGATCAGGGCTTTCAGACGGTCGCGGCGCTGCTTCATTTCGGCTTCGGTCAGGACGGTTTCGTCCAAGCCGAATTCCTTCATCAAGGCCCGTTCTTTGGCCTTGCTGATTTTCATGCGAAGGGGTTTGACCTTCTCGGCCGTGTCAGAGCCGGATTCAACAACAGGTTCGCCTTCGAGGTCGGCTTCGATGTCCAATTCGTCTTCGAGGCTGGGCTCGGCAATGCTGCCTTTTTTTTTGGGGCCGCGTTTGGCACCGGTCACCACTTTTTTGGCAGCAGGTTTTTTGTCTTCTGCGGGCGCAGCAGCTTTGGCCGCTTTGGTGGTTTTTTTGGCTTGGGCATCGGCCACGGGTTCGCTGGCTTTGGCGGTGGATTTTTTTTCGGTCACTTCAGATTTCTTGGCAGGCACAGATGCGGCTTTCTTGACGGGCTTGGCAGATGGGGCAGGGTCGCTCGCGGCCAGGACTTGTGTTCCTGCTGCCTTGGCGCTTGCTTTGACCGCAGTTTTTGCGGGCAGGGGAGCAGACGATGGGGCGGGCACCGGGTCAGGTGCTTGGGCAGGCGTTTTGACTGATGCCTTGGTTTTCACAGCAGCAGAGGTCTTGGCAACGGACGTGGATTGGGCGGGGGCCTGGGCAGGATTCTTCGGCTTTTGAGCGGGCATGGCGAACCTCGAAACACAAAAAGGGACAAGGAAACAGACACAGTCAGCGCCTAATACATCCCGGCGCGGGCGTGGGTTAAGGCACAGATCAAATCCTCAAGTGGGATTCAAATCTGCAATGGCAAGGGGGTGGGCGAACATTTGGTGTGCAGTCCTTGCGGAACGGTGACCTGCCCACATGGGGGCGTCGCTTGGATGGCGGTGGTCTGGCCGGAGGTGCTGCTGTCGCGCTTGCCGAAAAACGTGGATTATACCCAAATATGCCACGGCAGCGCCATGTTTGGGGTGCCCCTGAGGTCGGTGGCTTCAGCCTTGACCTGAGGGGCAGGCCTCAGCGGGCAGGTCGTATGGCAGTTTTGGGTCGGAAAGCTTTGCAGACTTCATCGCGGGTTTCCATATAAGGCCCGCCAATCAAATCCACGCAGTAGGGCACGGCCGCAAAAATGCCGTGCACGACGGCTTTGCCCTCGGCGTCTTTCAGGCCTTCGAGGGTCTCGGCAATCGATTTGGGCTGGCCGGGCAGGTTGATGATCAGGCTCTGCCCCCGGATCACGGCCACCTGCCGCGACAGGATGGCGGTGGGCACAAACTTCAGGCTGATTTGGCGCATTTGCTCGCCAAAGCCAGGCATTTCCTTGTCGGCCACAGCCAGCGTGGCTTCGGGGGTCACGTCGCGCAGGGCAGGGCCGGTGCCGCCGGTGGTCAGCACCAAGCTGCAACCCGCATCGACCAATTCGATCAGGGTGGCGCTGATGCGGTCTTTTTCGTCGGGAATAAGGCGCGGCTCGAAAGTGATGGGGTTGTGCAGCGCACGGGTCAACCAGTCTTGCAATGCAGGCAGGCCTTTGTCTTCGTACACGCCGGTGCTGGCACGGTCGCTGATGGACACGATGCCGATCTTGACCGGGTCAAAAGGGATCGTGGCGTTGGGTTCACTCATCTTCGGCTTCCTCGTCGGGGGTCTCATCGCTCTGGCCGCCCGTGAGCACGCTGCGCACCAGCTTGAACAGCTCGCGGTAAGCGCGGCCTTGGCGCGGGGCCAGGCCTTGTGAGACGGCGGCGTTGGTCACAGGCACCGCGTCTTTGCGGGCCTGGCGCACCAGGGCACGCAGCTGCTGGATGTCGGTTTGCGGGTGGTGTTCGATCCATTCGCCCACGGCGGCATCGTCGGCGATCAGGCGGTCGCGCCAGGCTTCTGCCAGGTGCAGGGCTTGGGTGTCTTTGGCGCTGCCCAGACGCTGGATGTCGAGGGCTTCGCGCACGGCTTGCAGGGTCTCGGGGCTGAGCAGGCGCATTTGTTTGCCGATGAACTGCATCTGGCGGCGCTTGCCTTCGAAGTTGGTGATGCGCTTGGCTTCGGCCAGGCCGTCCACCAATTTGTCGGGCAGGGCCAGGCCCTCCATCAGGTCGCGGCGCAGGGTCAGCAACTCTGTGCCGAGGTCTTGCAATTCGGTGCTTTCGCGCTTGAGTTCGGTGCGGCTGGGGCCATCCAGGCCGCCTTTGAGCTCGCGCTTGTACTCCAGGTCGAGCTCGCTGCCTTCGGCAACAAACTGACCGCGGACGAAATAGCCTTTTTTGGGTTTACGGGACATGACTGGGGGAACTCGTTTTCAGATGCAGCGCTGGGGCTGGGTGGCAAGTATCATAGCGGCCACTGCGGGCCCAGCGCCCGCCATTTTTTTTGAGAACACTTCCGTGAAAAGTTCCGTGAAAAAAAACACCCCCGCCACCGCCTCCCATGCGCATGCCCACGACGGCTTTAGCTACTCGCGTGACCATTTTGAAGAGCTGGTCGACATCGCCTTGCACCACGCCAAAAAGCTGGGCGCCACCAATGCAGGGGCCGAGGCGTCTGAAGGTTGTGGCCTGTCGGTCAGCGTGCGTAAGGGCGAGCTGGAAAATGTGGAGCGCAACCGCGACAAGTCACTGGGCGTGACCGTGTACGTGGACCACCGCCGGGGCAATGCCAGCACGTCCGACTTTTCCAAAGCGGCGATTGAGCGCACCGTGCAAGCCGCCTATGACATTGCCCGCTTCACCGCCGAAGACCCCACCGCAGGGTTGCCCGACGAAGCCGATATCGAAACGAACCACCGCGATCTGGATTTGTTCCACCCCTGGGCCATCAACAGCGAAGAAGCGGCCAAGCTGGCTTTGCAGTGCGAGGCTGCTGCGCTCAAAACCAGTCGCCGCATCACCAACAGCGACGGCGCGGCCGTGTCGGCCCAGCAGAGTCACTTTTTCAGCGCCCACACACACGGCTTTCGCGGCGGTTATGCCAGCTCGCGCCACAGCATTTCGGTGGCCCCCATTGCCAAGCTGCCCGGGCGCAACGCCGAAATGCAGCGCGACGCCTGGTACACCTCGATGCGCTCGGCCGACGAAATGGCCTCGCCCGAAGTGGTAGGCCGCTACGCTGCAGAACGTGCCTTGTCGCGCCTGGGAGCCCGCAAAATCGCCACGACCGAGTGCCCGGTGCTGTTCGAGTCGCCCGTGGCGGCTGGTTTGCTGGGCGGTTTTGTGCAGGCCGTGAGCGGCGGGGCGCTGTACCGCAAGAGCAGCTTCTTGCTGGATTCGCTGGGCAAGAAGGTGTTCCCCAAACACATCGACATCGAAGAAGACCCGCACCTGCTGCGCGGCAAGGGCAGCTCGCCGTTTGACGACGAGGGCGTGCGCTCCGTTCGCCGCAAGGTGGTCAAGGGCGGCCGTGTCGAGGGTTACTTTTTGAGCAGCTATTCAGCCCGCAAACTGGGCATGAAGACCACCGGCAACTCGGGTGGTTCGCACAACCTGACACTCACTTCGCGCCTGACGCAGTCCACCGACGACCTGGACGCCATGCTGCAAAAGCTGGGCACAGGCTTGTTTGTGATCGAGTTGATGGGCCAAGGCGTGAACTACGTCACGGGTGACTATTCACGCGGGGCCAGTGGCTTTTGGGTGGAGAACGGCCAGATCGCCTACCCGGTGCACGAGATCACCATCGCGGGCAACCTCAAAGATATGCTCATGGGCATCGAAGCTGTGGGCGCTGACACCTACAACATGGGGGCCAAAACGACCGGCTCGATTTTGGTCAACCGCATGAAACTGGCGGGCAGTTAAGGCCGGCTGCGCTGTGCAGGCTGAACTTTTGGCGGCGCTGGCCGCCTTGTCGTGGGCGGTGGGCAGTTTGTTCTCGGCGGCGGCTTCCAGCCAGATGGGGGCCTTTGCTTTCACCCGCTGGCGCTTGTTTTTTGCGCTCACCCTGCTGTGGGCGTTGGCCTTGTTCACTGGGCAGTGGCGCAGCTTGGACAGCTCAAATGTCGCCTTGCTGGCCCTGTCAGGCTTCATTGGCATCTTCATCGGCGACACCGCGCTGTTTGCCTGCATGAACCGGCTGGGGCCGCGCCGCAGTGGTGTGCTGTTTGCCACACACGCCATTTTTTCCACCTTGCTGGCCTGGTTGTTTTTGGGTGAAACCCTTTGGGGCTGGACCTTGGTGGGCGGCAGTTTGTTGGTTTCGGGTGTGATGGTGGCCATTGTGTGGGGCCGCCGCGAAAGTGAAACCCACGCTTGGGAAAACACCCACGGCACTTTGATGACAGGGGTTTTGCTGGGCCTGTTGGCGGCGGTGTGTCAGTCGGTGGCCACCTTGATGATCAAGCCCTTGATGGCTTCGGGCGTGGACGCGGTGGCAGCGTCTGCTGTGCGCACATCGGCCAGCTTTTTGGCGCATTTGGGGCTGCTGTGGGCCGGGGCTCAGGTGGCGCGGGTGCAAAACCCATTGACCGCCAAAACCCTGTTCAACACCTGGGCCAGTGCGGCCGTGGCCATGGCGCTGGGCATGACCTTGATTTTGCAGGCCCTGCACACCGGGCAAGCCAATTTGGTGGGTATTTTTTCGTCGCTCACCCCCATCTTGCTGCTGCCGCTGCTGTGGGGGGTGTACCGCCGCCGCCCGGCCTGGGGGGCCTGGGGTGGGGCGGTCTTGGCGGTGCTCGGGGCGGCCTTGATATTGCAGCGCTGAACAGGACTCAGCCTGGGGCCGCGGTGCATTGGCTCGGCACCCGGCCTGCCTTCAAGTCCAGTGCTTTTGCCGGATGTCCTCAAAATACCCGGCCAAGGATTGCACCAGGCGGGCCTGTTCGGTTTGCAGTTTTTGCGCGTGCATCTGGTCGTGTTGCCCGGTGAAGGGGCAAACCACCTCGGTCTTCAAACCGCTCATCTGTTCCAGCACCGACATGCCCCAAAACGGCACCGACACCGGGCAATAGCCGCCTTCGTGCGTCATGACCACGCGGCCTTGGGCGTGCTTGCGGGCCATGTCCAGCACCGCATCGGTCATCCAGCGAAAGGCCACGCCGTCGAGCATCATGCGGCCCAGGGGGTCAAAACGCCCCGCGTCGTAGCCGCAAGCCACGATGATCAGCTGGGGCTTGTAGGCGTCCAGGGCGGGCAGGATGACTTTCTCAAAAGACTCGCGGTAAGCCCCAAAGCCGCAGCCGGGCGGCAGCGGCACGTTGAGGTTGTAACCCGCACCCGCGCCTTGGCCCAGTTCGTCGGCCTCGCCCTTGACGAACAGATAGCCCGCTTGCTGGTGCACCGAAATCGTCAGCACATCGCTGCGGTCTTCAAAACACTTTTGGGTGCCGTTGCCAAAGTGCACGTCCCAGTCCACGATGGCCACGCGCTCCAGCCCATGCGCCTCAATGGCGTGGGCGGCGGCCAGTGCGGCATTGGCGAACACGCAAAAGCCCATGCCCTGCTCGGGTTCGGCATGGTGGCCGGGCGGCCGGGTCAGGGCATAGGCTGTTTGGGCTTGGCCCTGCATGACGGCGTCCACGGCGGTCAGGGCGCAACCGGCAGAGCGGCGGGCGGCGGCCCAGCCGTTGGACGAGATGGGCGCACCGATGCCTGTGTCGCCGCCACCGGCCAGGGCGATCTGCTCGACCTTGGCCACATAGCTGGCGCTGTGCAGGCGGGTGAGTTCGTGCACCTGCGCGTCGCGTGCCGGGATCACCTGCAGGCTGTGCATCAGGCCCGATTGCTGGATCAGGTTGTGCAGACGCCGCTTGGGGTCGGCGTTTTCGATGTGGCGGTTGTAGGGCTCAATAAAGCCGCCGGGCTTGAGCATCAGGGCGTAGTTGCCCGGGTCGTGCCAAAAACAGATTTCATCGGTGATGTAGGCGGTGGGTGAGGTCATGAGGGGTCAGGCTTTGCGAGAAGAGACAAGTCGGGACAGCCAAGGCCAGATCAGCATCAGGACTATGACGGCCAAGATCGTGGCCGAGATGGGACGGGTAACAAAGGGCATCAACGAGCCGTCGCTGCGGCCCAGCGCCTGCCGCAAGGCCGACTCCAGCGTGTCGCCCATGACCATGCCCAAAATGAGCGGAATGGTGGGGATATTGGCCCGTGCACAGACCAGCCCGAAGACGCCAAACACCGTGGCAATCAGCACGTAATACATCGAATTGGCCGCCGAGTAGGCACCCACAAAGCACAGCGCCAAAATCGCCAAGCCCAGGATGCGCGGGTTCACATAGGCCAGGCGGGCCAGGGGTTTGACGCACAGCACCAGCAAAACCAAGATGAGCACGTTGATGACCAGCAAGGCCGACAGCACGCCGTTGATGATTTCAGGACGGTCCATGAACAGCGAGGGGCCGGGCACGATGCCGTGCACCACAAACACGCCCATGATGATGGCGGTGATGGCGTCGCCCGGTATGCCCAGCGTGAGCACCGTGATCATGGCGCCGCCCGAGTTGGAGTTGTTGGCACTCTCGGCGGCCACAATGCCTTCGGGGTTGCCCTCTCCAAAAGGCGTGGGGTCTTTGGCACCGCGTTGCGCCCAAAAGTAAGCCAGCGAGGTGGACAGGGCCGCACCCACAGCGGGCAAGACACCGATGGCCGATCCCAGAAACAAGCCTTTGCCCAAAGTTTTGGGATATTTGAAGGGCTCCAAAAAGGCCCGCCAGGACACGCCGGCACGGCCAATCAGGGACGAGTCAAACGTGGGCACGGGCGAGCTGACCATGACCAAAGCCTGCGCCATGCCAAACATGCCCACCGCCACAGGGACCAGCGGAATGCCGCTGAGCAGGCCTTGCAGGCCCAGGGTGTAACGCTGTTCATTCGAGTTGGGGTCGATGCCCACGGTGGCCAGAAAAAAGCCCAGGCACATCATCATCATGGCCGAGGCAAATTGGCGCTGATAGGCCTTGCCCACACACAGGCTGGCCAGCAAGATGGCCATCACGCTTTCCGGGGCGCCAAATTTGGCCGCAAAACCGGCCAGTGGTCGGGCGGCCAGACCCAGCAACAAGGCGCTCACGATGCCGCCAATGAAGGCCGACATGAAGGCCAATGACAAAGCCCTTTGCGCTTGACCCTTCTGGGCCATGGGGTAGCCGTCGAACATGGTCATGATGGACGAGGCCTCGCCCGGCGTGCGAATCAGGATCGACGTGACCGCGCCGCCGTAAAAGGCACCGCAGTACACCCCCAGCAGCAAAGAAATACCCGCCAGCGGGGCCATGCCGTACGTGAAGGGCAGCAGCACGGCAATCGTCACCCCCGGCCCCACGCCGGGCAGCACGCCCACCACAATGCCCAGGGCTGAGCCCACCAACAAGGACAGCACGATTTGCCAGGTTCCCAGCGCCGCAAAACCCTGCGACAAGCTTTCAAAAAATTCCATGCTCAGATCAACCAGCCGTGTCCGAAGTGGACTTTGAGAAGTTTTAAAAACACCCACCACATGGCCAAGGCCAGCGGCAGGCTCAGCGCCCATGTGGTGCGCCAGGCAAAGCCCAACACACGGCTGCTGACCACCAGAAAGAGCAAAGTGCTGCTCAGATAACCCATCCAGGGCACGGCCAACATGTACAGGACCAACAGGCCCAACATGCCCCAGGCCAGACCCATGCGGGCCTGGCTGGAATCGAGCTCTTCAGAGTCTTTGAGTTCGATGGCGTGGCGGCGATGGAACACTTCCACCAGGCCAGCCAGGGCCATCAGCCCGAGTGCCAGCAGTGGAAAAAAGGCCGCCGACTCGTACCAAAGGGCCGCCTCGGGGTAGGGCACGATGAGTTGGCGACTGGCCATCACCAAGTTGCCCGCCATCAAGGCCAAGACCAGCAGCAGTTGCCGGTCCCACGACCAGCCGCGCGGATTGGGCTTGGCGCTCACTTCTTGGTCATGCCCAGTTCGGTCATCAGATCGCCAATCCACTTGGCGTCTTCGGTCACGCGTTTGCTCATCTGGTCAGCGGTCATGGGGAAGGCCGGGATGCCGGCTTTTTTGAACTGGTCCTGCACGGCCTTGTCTTTGAGCGACTCCATCATCACACTCGAGAGTTTGTTGATGATGTCCTTGGGCACGCCCACAGGTGCGGCCATGCCGCCCCAGGTGTACAAATCGCCGTAGCCTTCTTCGGCAGGTGTTGCGGCATTGGGAAACACGGGATTGCGCTGGGGGCCCCAGGCGGACAAGACCTTGATTTGACCTGCTTTGGCATAGGACATGGCACCCTCGGCTCCGGCGGTGGTCACATCGGCATCACCGGCCACCAGTTCTTTGGCGCTGGGGTTGGGAAAGGCCACAACCTTGTAGGCCCAGCCGTCTTTTTTGGCAATCTTGGCGGCGATCAGCGCAGGCACGGCGGCAGGCGCATAGCTGCCAATCACCACGGGCTTGCCGCTTTTCTTGGCCCAGGCGGCAAATTCCTTGAGGTTGGTGGCCGGAATGTCGCCACGCGCAGCCAGCACGAAATCGTTGATCAACATGCCGCCCACCGACTGGTAGTCGCTGATTTTGTAGGGCGTGTTGCCCGCCACGATCTGCGAGATGCCAGGGCCAGGCGTCCAGGTGCCGATGGTGTAGCCATCGGGTTTGGCGCGGGTCATTTCGGCAAAGCCCACCACGCCGCCGCCGCCGGGCTTGTTGATCACCTGCACCGGCACGCCCAGGCGCTTGCTCATACCTTCGGCCAGCAAGCGGGTCACCACGTCCATGTCGTTGCCCGGTGGGTAGGGGTAGATGATTTCGATGGGCTTGCTGGGCCACTTGTCTTGCGCCATGGCGGGCAGGGCAGCAGCAGCGGCCAGAGCTGCGAGGGTGATCAGTCGGATGCGAGGGGTCATGGTTGTCTCCAGGTCAGTCAGGGATGGGGGATTAAACTTTTTCGGCGGCTGTGAACGCAAGGTGCAAAACCCTGAGCGCTTCGTCCACGTTCTCACGGGTGAAGACCAAGGGTGGCGACAGTATCAGTCGGTTGCCTTGCACGCGGATGATGGCCCCTGCGTCTCGGGCCGTGCCCACCAGCGTTTGGATGTAGGCCGAAGGCGGCAGCAGCATGGCTTTGCTGGCTTTGTCAGTCACCAGTTCCACGGCGGCCATCATGCCTTTGCCGCGCACTTCACCCACATGGGCGTAGGCCATCAGCTCTTGCAACTTGCCCTGCATGTAGGCCCCCACGCGGCTGGCATTGCCCGGCAGGTCTTCGCTGGCCACGATGTCCAGGTTGGCGTTGGCCGCAGCGCAGGCCAGCGCATGGCCCGAATAGGTGTAGCCGTGCATCAGCGCAGCGGGCACGCCGGGCTGGTTCCAGGCGCTGGCCACGCGTTCGTTGATGAGCGTGGCCCCCAAAGGCACATAGCCCGAATTGATGCCCTTGGCCATGGCCATGATGTCGGGGGCCACGCCCCAGGCGCGGGCACCGCACATGGCGCCGATGCGGCCAAAGCCGGTCACGATCTCGTCGCTGATGAGCAAGATGCCGTGCTGGTCCAGCAGTTGGCGCAGGCCCGGCCAGTAGCTGTCGTGCGGCACGATCACGCCGCCTGCGCCTTGCACCGGCTCGGCCACCAATGCGGCGATGTGGTGCGCCCCGACTTGCTCGATCAGCTGGGCCAACTGGTCCAGGCACAGCTGCGCGAGTTGGGCTGGGTCGGTTTCGTTCCAGGGGTTGCGGTAGGTGTAGGGCGTTTCGGCCAGGTGGCAGCCGGGCAGCAGAGGTTCGTAGGCGCTGCGAAACATCGGGTTGCCGTTGATGGATGCGCCACCAAAATGCACGCCGTGGTAGCCCCATTTGAGCGAGATGAACTGGTGGCGATCGGGCTGACCATTGAGCTTCCAGTATTGGCGCGCCAGCTTGAGCGCGGTCTCTACTGCGTCCGAGCCGCCCGAAGAAAAGAACACCTTGTTCATCTTCTCAGGCGCAAACATGCGCATCAGCCGTGCCGACAGCTCGATGGCGGGCGGGTTGGAGGTGTTTTGAAAGGTGGAGTAGTAAGCCAGCTTGTCCAGCTGCGCCTTGATGGCGTTGATGACCTCGGGCCGGTTGTGACCGACGTTCACGTTCCACAAGGAGGCGACCGTGTCCAGGTAGCGCTTGCCGTCAATGTCATAAACGTGAACGCCTTCGCCCCGGTCAATGATCAGGGGCGGCGCAGCTTGCACAGCCTTGGGGTCGATCATGGGGTGGTACATGTGCTGCGCGTTGGCGCTGCGAATGTCGATGGATGTATTGGCTGAGATGTCGAGGGTTGTTGTGCTCATGCCCCAAGCATAGGCAGCAAGCATGTGATGGAAAAAATCCATTATCCTCAGGTCTTTCCCGTAGACAGGCCACTTTCACCATGGGTTTTCCCAAAGCATCGCTGGCCGCGCAAAGCCAACAGCCCCAGTTTGACAAGCCGCAATCGATTTTCGATCTGCTCAATTTCCGCTTGTCAGAGCTTTTGGGCATCAGCGGTTCGCTGGTCACCCGCATTTGCGAAAACGAATACGGCATCACCCGCGAAGAGTGGCAGTTTGTGGCCATGCTGGCCGAGCTGAAGGCCATGTCGCCTTCGGACTTGGCCGCGCGCACCACGGTGGACCGCTCACAAGCCTCCAAGACTTTGCGTGGGCTGATGAGTAAAGGGCTGGTGGAGCGTCAGCGTGTGCCCGGCGATGGCCGCCGGGCCTTGGTGTTGTTGTCTCAGGCCGGATCGAACTTGTTTGCGCAGTTGTTTCCGCGTGTCGTGCAGGTGCACCATGAGGTGTTGCAGGATTTGGAGCCTGCCCAGCGGCACGCCTTGGCGCACAGTTTGAGCGCCATACAGGCACGGGCCTTGGCCGTGGCGCAAGAGCACAAGCCCGAAGGCGCTGCGGGACGCAGGCAAGGCGGCAGTCGTGCCATCTGGAAAGCCTCGTCCTTGGGTGCTTAAGTCACCAGGTCTTCCCGGATCAGGTCAGCGGCTTTTTCGGCCATCATGATGATGGGCGCGTTGGTGTTGCCCGACACGATGAAAGGCATGACCGAACCATCCACCACCCTGAGGCCTTGTGCACCATGCACACGCAGCCTGGCATCGACCACCGCCAAGCCGTTTGATGCTGGGCCCATGGCGCATGTGCCGACCGGGTGAAAGATGCTGCCCGCCCGGCGGCGCACCCAGTCGAGGATGTCGGCATCGCTTTGAATGTGTGTGCTGGGTTCGTGCTCTTGCGCCACGAAGTTCGACAGCGGTGCTTGGCGGGCAATGTCACGCATTTTTCGCACCATTTTGACGGCCAGTTGTTGGTCGTTGTCGCAGCTCAGGTAGTTCGCCTGAATTTGGGGGGGCGTCAAGGGATCGGCGCTTTGAATGTGCACGCGGCCACGGCTTTCAGGGCGCAGCATGCAGGCCGACAGCGTGATGCCCGGAAAAGGGTGTGGAGGCTGATGGGGTCTGTCAAAACTGACCAGCCCAAAGTGGATCTGCACATTGGGCCAATCAGGCTGCGCCTCATTGTCGAGTGACAAAAAAGCGCCTGCTCGGTAGACCCCGGTGGCCAAAGGTCCTGTTCGGGTGAGTTGGTAGCGCAAAAAATCTCGCGCACCGCGCCAACGGCTGTTGGCCACATCGTTGAGCGTTTCTATGCCCTGGCAGCGAAAGGAGGGGCGCACTTGCAAATGGTCTTGCAGGTTTTCTCCCACGCCAGGCAAATCGATCAGCGGGTCAATGTGGTGCTGTTTCAGGAGATCGGCAGGCCCAATGCCTGACAGCTGCAACAGTTGAGGCGACTGGATGGCACCGGCACACAGCACCACTTCATGCCGTGCGTGCAGGCTGTGGTGTTGCCCATTTTGGACCCAGCTCACGCCATGTGCCCTTTGCTTGTTCATCAGCACGCGGGTGACCTGTGCACCGCTGATGACCTTGAGGTTGGGGCGCGTGAGTGCGCGTTGCAGGTAGGCCCGCTCAGTGCTCATGCGCTGGCCATGGCGGGTGTTCATGCGAAAGTAAGCCGCGCCAGCGTTGTTTCCGCCATTGAAGTCATTGGTGGGTGCAATGCCACATTGCCCGGCAGCGGCAATGAAGGCATCTGACAAAGGGTCATGTGGCAAGTCAGACACCCACAAAGGCCCATCAAGCCCGTCGTTGGCTTGCGTGCTTTGGCTGCCCATGGCCTTTTGGAAGTAGGGCAGCACATCGTCCCATGACCAGCCCGGGTTGCCCAGTGCTTGCCAGCGTTCGTAATCCTGGCGGTGGCCCCGCAAATACAGCATTCCGTTGATCAGGCTGGAGCCGCCCAGGCCCTTGCCGCGAGGCCATGGCAGACGCCGGTCGGCCATGGCGGCTTCGGGCTGGGTTTCAAATTGCCAATCGTGCGCCGGGTTGCCCACCGTTTTGAAGTAACCGATCGGAATGTTCAGCCAAGGGTCGCGTGGCGGGTTGCCCGCTTCGATCAGGGTGACGTGCAGCCGGGGGTCTTCACTCAAGCGGGCGGCCAGCGTACAGCCTGCCGAGCCGGCACCGACAACGATGACATCGGTTTCAGTGGGGTGTGCTGACATTCAATCGGCCCGAATCTGTGCTGCGCGGCCAATTTTTTGCCATTTGTCGGTTTCGCTGGCAATCACCGAGCCAAACTGCGCACTGCCCATGGGCTCAGGCTCCAGGGCCAGGTTGGCCAGACGCTCTCGCACATCGGGCATGTTCAAGGCTTTGTTCAGTTCGCTGTTGAGCCGTTCAATGACCTCTTTGGGGGTGCCTGTTTTGACCATCATGCCGTCAAAAGAACGCAGGACAAAATCACCAAAACCTTGCTCACTCATGGTGGGCACGTCTTTCAGGGCGGGCAAGCGTTTGGCACCGGTCACGGCCATGGCTTTGAGTTTGCCGCCGTTGATTTGCGGCAAGGCGGCCGAGGCGGTCAAAAACATGAAGTGGGTGCGGTCGGCAATCAGGTCGCCAATGGCCAAGCCAAATTGGTTGTACGGCACATGCGTGGTCACCGTGTTGGTTTGTTGTTTGAACAGCTCGCCCGCCAGATGCGCCGGTGTGCCGTTGCCGCCTGAGGCGAAACTCAAACTGCCGGGTTTTGCCTTGGCCGTTTGGACAATGTCGGCAGGTCCCTTGAGGGTGCTGGTGACGGGGGCGACCAGCACGTTGTAGCTCCAGGCCATGTGCCCGACCGACTCCAATTGGTTGAAGGGGATGGTTTGCGCGGGAAAGAGCAAAGGGGCCACCAAGGATGCCGATGACAGCAGGTAAAGGGTGTAACCATCGGCCGGTTGGCGCAGGGCGTCTGCCATGCCGATCGTGCCTGCCGCCCCGGGTTTGTTGTCCACCACAATGGCTTGCCCCAGGCTGGCGCTCATCTTTTCTGCCACGATGCGCCCGGTCACATCTGCGGGTGTGCCCGGAGGCCATGGCACCACCATTCGAATGGCTTTGTTCGGGTAATTTTGTGCGCTTGCCACCCAGCTCAGCAACAGCAAACTGGCCATCACCGGCAGCGTTCGACGGCGCGAAAAAAATGACTTGGACATGGTGATGGGTCTCCTCAATGGGTGAATGTGTGGGGTCATTATTCAAAGCCGTGAAGGTCCTGACAAATGAAAAAGTTCGATTCATTCATATCCAAATTGATATGATGGACCATGACTTTGAATTTGCAACGTGACCTGACGCTCAAACAACTTCGGTTGGTCAGTTTGCTGGGACGAACGCTCAACCTGAGCCGCTGTGCCGAGTTGTTGCATACCTCGCAACCCGCCGCTTCGAGGGCGTTGGCCCATTTAGAGACACAGTTGCAGCGGGTCTTGTTCCAAAGGACCACCAAGCAGATCTTGCCCACAGTGGCGGGCCTGAGCTTGATTCAGCATGCCAATCGAATATTGGCCGAGATCGATGTGGCCCAAGAAGAGTTGTTGGGCCTGTCTGCGGGAATCAGTGCCGAGATGCGCTTGGGGGTGCTGGCCGCTTTTTCACCCGATGTGCTGGCGGGGGCCTTGGCCAGGTCGCGTCAATTGCTGCCTGAGGTCTTGCTCTCGACACAGATGCAGCCGCTGGAGGTGCTTTATGAGCAATTGCTGGATGGGCGCATTGACCTGATGCTGGCCCATGCTGAGTTCAGGGTCGACCTGAATTTGGTGGAGGTGACGCCCTTGTACGAGGAGCACAGCACCATTTTGGCGGGCCATTCGCATCGTTTGCTCAAGAAAAAGAAACCCAGCTGGTCGGACTTGGCTCAGGAAGCCTGGATCTTGCCCCCGGTCAATACCCCGTTGCGTCCCAAAATTGACCGCATGTTGTCGGTATACCGCAGTGGCCAGCGCTCGGGTCTGGGGCCGGATGTGCAAACGGACTCGTCATTGTTGGCACTCCGCTTGCTCTCTCAAACCCCGATGCTGTGGGCCATCGCGCACCAGCAAGCCAGGCAGTTTGAGTCCACCGCCCAAGTGCGGGCCATTGCGGCCCCTGTGGAGCTGCTGCGAGGCCCCATGTGTTGTTTCAGGCTGCGCCAAGAGCGCATGAAGACGCCCCAAAGCATCTTCATGGGCTGCCTCAAGGACAGTGCAAGCCAACTTCGGGTGCCGTACCCACAAAATGCTGACGGCCCCTGAGTCCTTGTCAGCCGGCCAAAGCGGCCTTGACCGCGGCAGACACCTGGCCCATGTCGGCCTTGCCTGCCAACTGGGCTTTGACCGCGCCCATGACTTTGCCCATGTCGCCGGGACCTTTGGCACCCAGTTCGGTCACGATGGCCTGCACCGCAGCGCTGACCTCTTCAGCCGACATGCGTGCGGGCAGGTAAGCCAGCAAAACGGCCATTTCGGCTTTTTCCTTGTCGGCCAAATCCTGGCGGGCGGCTTGTTCAAAGGCAGCAATGGAGTCTTTGCGCTGCTTGATCAGTTTGTCCACGATGGCCACCACGGCCACATCATCCAGTTCAATGCGCTCATCCACCTCTTTTTGTTTCATGGCGGACAGCAGCAAGCGGATGGTGCCCAGACGTTCACTGTCTTTGGCCCGCATCGCGGTTTTCATGTCTTCGGTGATCTGTTCTTTCAGGCTCATGAGAGGCTCCTGGGTGAGGTGTTGAAAAAAGGGGGTAGTCAGAAACAACAAAGCCCGCCTGAGCGTCCTCCAGCGGGCTTGTTTTGCAGACCTTTGCAGGTCATACAAAAAGGAAGATCAATACATCTTCTTGGGCAATTGCATGCTGCGAACGCGTTTGTAGTGACGCTTGACGGCAGCCGACTTCTTGCGCTTGCGCTCAGTGGTGGGCTTTTCGTAGAACTCGCGGGCACGCAGATCGGTCAGCAGGCCGAGTTTTTCGATGGTGCGCTTGAAGCGACGCAGGGCAACGTCAAACGGCTCGTTTTCTTTCACGCGGATGGTGGTCATTGAATCAAAGTTTCCAAAAATGTGCCGGCTGCAGAACCAAGGGAGATCGGGCCCTTGAATCCCAGTTACGGCGGTTCCCCGTCACGAACTAGTATTTGGCAGACGGGGGTTTGCCAGCAAAGCCTGAGATTATAGCCTTAAGTTTGGAGGGTTCTGTCCTTCGGCCATCCACGCCTTGCTTGGGTGAGAAATTGCAAAAATTTGTAACTTGTTCAATTTTTTGAAACAAATAATTTACATTATTATCTCTTTTAACTTCATTAGATATTTAAAATGACTAAATTCACAAAAATCGTCGGTTTGACCCTGGTGTTGGCCGCCGCCGCTTCTGTTCAGGCTCAACAAAAGGGCCAGGGTTCGGGTTTGTACGGCGAGTTGGCCATTTCTCCAATCAAGCTGGACCTGGATGACGGTGCTCAATCGAAAGCCGGTTACAACCTGAACGGCATGCGCGTGATTCTCGGTCAAAAAATCCATCCTAATTTGTCGGTTGAAGGCATGTTGGGCATGGGTTTGGGCGATGACACCAAGTCGGTGGTCATCAACAACATCACGGCCAAGTCAACGGTGAAAGTGAACAACTTCATGGGCGCTTATTTGCGTGCGCACACCCTCCTGACACCCGAGCTCGAAGTGTTTGGTCGTGCCGGATTTGCCCGCATGAAGTTGAGTGCCACCGTGGCGGCGGGCAATTTGAGCGAAAAAACCAGTTCCATTGACAATTCGTTCTCTTATGGTTTGGGCATGAATTACAACCTGAACAAGACCACTTATGTGGGCCTGGACGTTACACGTTACAACACCGAAGGCAAGAGCAAGGTCCAGGGCGTGTCCCTGACAGCTGGATACCGTTTCTGATCATGATGCAGGCCCTGCAGGGGCCTGTTTGTTCTGGGGGCCCGCATTGCAAGATGCGGGCCTTTTTCGTGGGTGTTGGTGACAGCTGCGCTGGTTAAAATAATTATTTTTACTTCTTGGTTTGAACGCCAAACCCATTCAAATGCAAGCTCAATATTGTCTGTTGGTGTCCATGCTGGCGGGGCATTTGTGGGCTCCTGGCTTGTTGCAAGCCCAAGAGGTGGGCCATCGGTCTGCCTCTGCATCTGTCTCTGCTCGGGCCCCAGCCCCTTCGGTCGTGGTGGTGTTGGCCGGTGGTGGGGCCAAAGGCTTTGCGCATCTGGCCTTGCTGCGCAAGTTGGAACAGGACCGAATTCCGATTGCCCGGATTGTGGGCACCAGCATGGGGGCCGTGATTGGTGGTTTGTATGCCAGCGGCTTGTCCACCGACGACATTGAACGCGTGGTCGGGGGCTTGGACCCGTCCAAAGTGGCGCTGGACCAACTCAACCGTTTGGAGTTGCCATCGCGCACCCGGGCTTACCAACAAAAGTACCCGGTGGAGTTGGAGTTTGGCATCAAAAACGGCGGTCCCAGTTTTGCCCGCGGGGTCAGCGATGGTCAGCGGTTTTTGGCTTTGCTGCAGGATTTGACTGCCCATGTTCCGCCGAACGTCGATTTCAACGATTTGAAGATTCCTTTTCGTGCGGTGGCCACCCGCTACCGAGATGGCGAGATGAAGGTGTTTGACCGGGGGGCCTTGCATTTGGCCATCCGGGCCAGCATGGCCGCACCTGCTGTTTTTGCACCGGTTGAGGTCGATGGTGAAACCTACGTCGATGGTGGGTTGGTGGCCAATTTGCCGATTGAGGTGGCTTTGCGCGAGGGTGCCGATGTGGTGGTCGCTTCGTATTTGGCTGGGGGCATCGACGAAGCGAAATCCGATGCGCCCAACCATGCCTTGGTGGTGGCCAACCGCATGCTGGACATTTTGATTCGCCAAAATGAGAAAAGAAATCTGGCTTTGCTGCGCCCCCAGGATGTGTTGGTTGCACCGGCCTTGGCTGACATTGGTTTTGCAGATTTCAACCGCGCCCGAGAGATTGTCCAGCGAGGCCAGATGGCCCTGGGCACTGTGCAGGCACGTTTGACCCAATTGAAAGCCGATGCAGGCGGGGTGGAAAGCCTGAGCAAGACAGAGCTGTCGTTTGACCAAAGGGAAAAACGCATTGTGGCCATTGAGGCGCAAGGCCATCAAGATGTCTCAGCCCAGTTCATTCAAGAGGCTTTGGCCGGGTTGTTGGGGCAGGAATTCAAGCCCAAAGAGGCTGAACGCCACATCGATGCGCTCTACACCAGCGGTTACTTTGAATTGGTCAGCTACAGCTTGGCGCAAGTTCAGGGCGATCAATATAAATTGGTGGTCCATGTACGCGAGAAGCCTTACAGCCCCCATTTCATGAAAAGCACGCTGGGTTTTTCGACGGAATCGGGCGGCGTGACCCAATTCACAGCGGGTTTTGGTTACCGCCGACCCTGGTTGACCCCTTCAGGTTTGGAGTTTTCACTCGATGCCCGAGTGGGCACGCAGTCTGAGTTGGCTGCTCGGCTTTACCAGCCGCTGGGCGCAGGGTGGAGTGCCGAAACCGGGCTTTCATGGGATCGCAACTACTTGCCGCTGTACAAGTCTGTCATCGACAAAGATGACCGAAGCAACATCAAACTGGCCTATTACAACCAGACCACCCGAAGCCTGGATGCCCGTGTGGTTTATGACTTTGAGCGCAAGGCCAACATCAAACTGGGGGTGACTTCGAGCAGCATTCAGCAAACCTTGGACACCGCTTCCGAGTTGGCCGACACGGGCTCGCGAACAGACACGCTGCGCTTCAACGGTCTGAGAGCACAGGTGCAGATTGACCAACTCGATTCGCTGAGCTTTCCCACTCGGGGCTTTTACCTGAATGCCATTTACGAACAGGGCATTTCAGGGGCGGATTATTTTGGTGGGCGTTTGAGCGCCAAGTGGGCCACTGCGCTGGGACCGCATATTTTTAACTTCGGCTTCAACTGGGCGCAGGACAAGGTGTCCTTGAATTGTGTCAAGTGCAAAAGCCCTTCCCAGTTGATCTTGGGAGGGTTTCAGTCCATGGGGGCGTATCGCATGGGGCAGTTGGTGGGGGACCAGTTGGCTCACTTGCATGCCACCTACATGTACCGATTGACCGATGGTGGTTTGTTGAACCAAAAAACCTTTGTGGGCACTGTGCTTGAAGCCGGGGATGTCTGGAACGCTGGCGATACCCTGCATGCCCGTTACAGCGGCACTTTGTTTGTGGCTGTGGACAGCAAGATCGGTGACATTTATTTGGGTGCGGCCAGAGGGTCCGGTCGGGCGTACAACCTGTTCCTTCAGTTGGGTCGGCGCTTCAGTTTCTGAGTGGAAAGGTCCGAATCATGGGTCTGAGCTTCATGCGCATCGATCAAGTCGTGATGAGCGGCGATGGTTTTTACCAATCCATGGCCTACCACGCCTATGGCCAACTGTCGCTCAGCAGTTTTGTGTTGCAGTGCGCACTGTGCCTGGCCTCCATTGCACTTGCTTATGGGGTGCGCCATTGGGCCCTTGTCCGTCTGCGTTGGCAGGGCCCTTGGCTGCGGCATGTTCGTTCGGGCATCCAAACCATGGGGGCGGCTGTGGTGACCGTCTTGTTTTTGTCCACCCTGTTTTGGGGAGGACGGGTACTGGGCTTGAGTGCTCACGACTTGATGGTGCTGTGGAAGGTTCTGGCCTTGACCCTCTGGGTTTTGGCCATTCGGGCGGGTGGTTGGTTTTTCAGGCATGTGCTGCATCCTCACGAGGTTCTGCGGATTTTTTTGCACCTGTTTGAATGGGCAGCCGTGGCCGTTGTGGTGCTGACGTTTTTGGGTCTGTTCCAACCCATCACGGCCTACATTCAGGCCATCGAGTTTTCCATCGGCGAGCAGGTGTTCAAAGGCGCCAACATCGTCACTGGGGTGCTCATGGGCGTGGTGGCGCTGACGGTGGCCGGGCAAATTGCCGACGTGGTGGACCGCTTGCTGCAGCGCTATGCGCGGCAAGAAACCATTCAGGGCAACGACGCCCTGATTTTGACGCGCCTGTTCAGCATGGGCATCTTTGTGTTGACTTTGGTGGGTGTACTGGTCAGCTCGGGCATTGACCTGACCACCCTGGCCGCTTTTGCCGGTGCCATGGGCATTGGCTTGGGTTTTGGTTTGCAGGAGTTCGTGGTCAACTATGTCAGTGGCCTGTACGTGCTGCTGGAGCGGGCGCTCAAGGTGGGCGATTACGTGACCATCGACAAGATCACTGGGCGTGTGGTGCAAATGAGCAGCCGCGCCCTGGTGGTGCGCGATGCGGTGGGCACCGAAAGCCTGATCCCCAACAGCAGCGTGATCAAGGGCGTGTTGCAAAACCACACCCTGAGCAACGACGATTTTCGGGTGTCTTTTTTGCTGAAAATCGCCGATGTGGCCGACTATCCCCGGGCGCGTGAATTGATTTTGCAATCGCTCAAAAACGCGCCCCGCGTACTGCCCGATCCGGCTGGGGATGTGCTCATCGCTTTAGTCGCCGCTGGTGAGGTGACGCTGGAGACCAGCTTCTGGATCAACGACCTGTACAACGGCCACAAGGGCCTGATTTCTGATTTGATGTTTGACATTTGCATGCGCTTTCGCAGCGAAGGTGTGCTGCTGGCCTCCGAAGGGGCTGAGCCGTTTGCGTCTGCCAAAGTCCTCACCCCAAAGGCCCTTGGCACTGAATGGCTGCTTCGATGAATGTGACCCAATGAAGTTGTCACAGATGTCATTCCCGTAAGACCAACACTCCCGCCGCGATAAAGCCCCGCACACCACCCCCCCCATCGCCCAGGCCGCGTTGCTCTCCCCCCTGTAGGAGCGGCGCCCCCGCCGCGATCAAGCCCCGCACACCACCACCCCCCATCGCACCGAGGGCGGTGCTCCCACAGGGGACAGGGAACGGCCCCCACCCCTCAAATCACCAAATTCATTAAACCCAATCCGATTCATCACGCGCCCAGCTGCGCCTGTTTCAAATTCTCAAATTCATCACAATCCCTGCCGGTTTKCCTTGAAT